>CACZYK010000046.1 GCA_902785295.1 uncultured Clostridium sp. | reverse complement strand
TTAAACTAATTGCTTCTTTGCTATTTTGGGATAGATTTTCTATAAATCCTAGTCCAGCAAGCCCCTCTCTATTATATGTAAAATTACTATAGTTTTTTTCAATAAATTCTCCCATACAAATCACCCACTTTTAATAATTTTTCAAAAATATTTAATATATACGATATAATATTATAAACCTTTTTATATAAAACTAAAAAACACTTTTTTGTATCCGGTTCCTTACTTAATTATTATACACTATGCTACAAGTTTTTACAATTTATTTTAGTCTTTCTTTTAATTTTTTATTTAACTTATTAAGTGTAAATATTATTTAGAGATATTATTTAATAAATTTTAAACTATCTAATGCCTTATTTTTAATTTAAAATATACTATTTTTATGCAAAATTAAAGACATAATAGTAAATAATAATCTTTTACTATTATGCCTTTAATTTTATTAATTATATAAACCTGTTTTCTTAAAAGCCTGCTCTAAATCTCCTATAATATCTTCTATATCTTCAATGCCAACACTAAGTCTAAAGAATCCATCATGGAATTCTTCTGGATAAAGATATTGCCTTTCATCATCTTCTCCTAAGAACACAATTAAGCTTTCATCATGTCCAAGTGAAACAGCAGATGTAATAACTTTCAAATAGCTTACAAAACGATTATGGGTATCATGGTCAGCCTTTAAGCCAAAAGATAGAACTCCTCCATATCCATTAACCATCTGCGATTTAGCTATTTCATGTCCTTTATGCGATTTTAATCCTGGATATGCTACAAATCTTACAAAAGGAAGAGATTCTAAATATTCTGCTACCCTTTGTGCATTTTCATTATGCTGTTTCATACGAAGAGGTAATGTTACAGCCCCTCTCATAATAAGCCAAGCATTAAAAGGACTTATGGTAGCTCCAAGATTGATTTGTGATTGTGCTCTTATTATATCTAAATATTTTGTTTTACCTATAATAGCACCTCCCATAGCATCCCCATGTCCATTTATATATTTTGTTAAACTTTCAATTGTAAAATCAGCACCTAATTCAATTGGTCTTTGATTATAAGGTGAAGCAAAAGTGTTATCAACTGAAAGAAATGCTCCATTTTCATGTGCTATTTCTGCTATCTTACGAATATCTGATATCATAAGTGTTGGATTTCCTGGAGTTTCAATATGAATTAATTTTGTATTTGGCCTTATTGCTTTTCTCACATTTTCAGGATTTGTTGTATCTATAATTGTTGTTTCAACATGAAATTTATTATTAAACAACTCATTTAATAGACGATATACAGCAATATATGTTACACTTGAAAAAATAACATGGTCTCCACTTTCTAAAAGCGCAAAAAATAGTCCTGAAAGTGCTGCAACTCCACTAGCTAACACAACACAATCTTCTCCACCCTCTAATGAAGCTACTTTTTCTTGTAAATATTTTTGATTGCTTCCTCCATTTCTAGTATATAAACTTTTATCTGCACTACTCCAATTCAAATCTGATGGGTCATATGGCAATTCATAGCTATTTGCCATTGTAATAGGACGCTTAATTGCTCCTGTTTCACCATCTATATCATTTCCTGTATGTACTGCACGTGTCTGAAATCCATATTCCTCTCCATAAGTTCTTTTTGACATTTTCATTACAACTCCTCTTAATAAATATAATATATCATATAATTCATACTATACATACTGTTTTTATATGTTTAAATTTATTATAACACCTTTTCCATTTAAGTCAAATTATTTATTAAATTATATTTTTATTTTGACACATTATTGTCATAATGTTCCTGTAAAATTATAATATAAATGTTTTTCATATTAATCTCTCCAAAAAAGCCAAGATATATTTATATCTTGAACTTTTATTTTAAAATATTATTTTTTAATTCTTCATAAAATTTAAATATATTTTGATTGGATGAATGACCTAAAACTTGTCCAATCATCATCTTTAAGTTCTGCAAAATTTATATATATTCAATATTATTTATAATACCAAGAATCTTTTCTTTTCCTCTTAATTCTTTAATCCATCTTTTAGGAATATTATCATAACCATATATAATTCCTGCTAAGCCTCCTGCAACTGCTGCTGTTGTATCTGTATCATTTCCTAATGCTATTGCTTTTTTTATTGTTTCTTCATATGAATTGCTTTCTCTAATAACCTTAAAAGTACTCTTTAAACAATCAACAACATATCCTGTTCCTGATTCTATCAAATTATTAGATATAATATTATTTTCAAGTTCTTCTAAATAATTATTATTTAACTTATATATTTCTCTTAATTTTTTTACTGCCATATTATATGAATCATCAAATTCATGCCCTAATAATAAATTTCTTGCTATTAATGAATATAAAGCACAACATATTTGGTTACAAATATGTCCATGAGTTATCATTGATTGTTCATGAGAAATTTTTATTAATTCCTTATCTGTTCCCTTATGAAGTAAGACTATACCTAAATCTCTCATCAAGGAACCATTTCCTTTTCCATTTGGTACTATAAAACCACTTTTTAAAGGAGATATTCCTCTTTTAAATTCTCTAATTGCCTTTAATGTTTGATTTCCAACATCAAATACAATATTGTCGACAGCCCATAATCCTTCATTAAGCCATCTACTTATCTTATCTGCTATATCTTCTATATTAAAAGAATCATTTTGAATATAGCTATCTAATATACATAAAAATTGTGCACTATCATCTGAATATGTCCCATAGGGTACATCAGGATATGATTTTTCAAATTCTTTTGGTGGAATCATATCTATTTTTCCTATTTCAGGTAATTCTTCTGCTTCATAAAATTCATAAGGAACTCCAACAGCATCTCCTATAATTAATCCAAAGATTCCACCCATCACCTTATTCTTTTTATATAAACTTTTAACCATAAAATATCTCCCCTCTATATCATATTTCTTTGATTATATAAGTCTTCTACATTATTTAATAATCTCCAATCATAATACTTGCCCTAAAAATATATTTTTTTATATTATTCTCCATTTGTTTAAGAAACTCCTTTTTACTAATTTGAATGTAAAATCATTCTTGAATTTTATCTTTAGAATAGAGAAAAAGGACAGTTACCTGCCCTTATGTTTCTCTTTTCTTTTCTGTTTTTTCAATTCAAATTTAATTTCTTTCTCCATTTCTTGTTTTTTACGAGAACGAGCTTTTCTTGCAATTTTTCCTTGTTCTTGTTGAAGCTTTAATGCCTGTTGAGATTTAGTTCCTATCCCTACATTTGCTATTTGCTTTTTTACTTCTCGTTGTAATCTCTTTGGATTAATTTTTCTTGAAATTTTTTCTTCAGAATCAACAGAAGGACTAAATATAAGATTATAATATTTTTTCATAATAAATTTTTGAATTTCATAATCCTTTGGTTCTGCTCCAAATGTAACCTTACATACAGATAATTTACCATTATAAGCTTGTTCAAAAATTCCAACCCAAAAAGGTTCTTCAAAAAATACCTGCAATCTTATTGATACTTTGTCCATTATAATTCCTCCTTTAAAATTTAATGAACAAAGAATGGACAACCAAGGAGGCAGGTTACTGACAACATATTTAATGTTGCTCCCGGACTACCTACCGGGACGTGTTTTTATCTTTGCGTTTTTATTATAACAAATTTATTATTTTTTTATAGTAATATGTTTTCATCTATAAATTTAATATAATCTTTTTTTACTACATCATTTCGATGTTTTATATACCACTCAAATGATTCTCTTAGACCATCTAACAAGCTCTTAGTTTTTGGTAATAATTTCTTTTGCTTTGATACATCTAAAGCATACTCATAATTATGAAAACTAAAATAATCTCTTTGATTTTTATGATTATGAACATATACTTTTTCTAATGGTGTTCCAACTATTTTATAGCATAACTCCACAAAAGTATTTATATCTACTAAGTCACTATTTCCAACATTTAAGATATGCTCATTAGGATGTTTTTCCAAAATAATTTCAATTATTTTACATAAATCTTCTACATGAAAGAACTGTAATTTCATTTCCCCATCTTCTGGAATGTAAAATTTTCTATTTTTTAAAGCACATTCAAAAACAAATGGTTCTCTATAAAGATTTTGTATTGGACCGTATAAATATGGTGGACGTAAAATATATGCATTACTATATTTAGAAAGTAAATATTGCTCAGCTTCCATTTTATCTATTCCATATTGTCCCCATATAGAATTTGCTCCTAATGATTGTTCCTCTGTAAATGGTTTAGGATTAGTTTCAGGATAAACTGCTGATGAACTTATAAAAATATAATCATTTACTTCATTTAAGCCATTAATTAAATTTTCAATATCTTTTTGTTTATATCCACACACATCAATAACAGCATCAAAATGATAAGCTTTTAATACATCATTCAAATTATTTCTATCAGCACATATTAAATTAACGCCTTCTAATTGTTTGCTAGTTCCTCTATTAAGAACATAAACTTTATAATCCTTTTCCTTAAAATAATTAGCTACATATTTACTAACAAAAATAGTACCACCTGTTATTAATATACTTTTCATAAGATATACCCTCCAAATTATAATTTATCATAATTACTACTCCCATGAGCCAGCAACTTTAACTCCAGTTTTTTCTGCAACCTCCTCAAGAATATTAATTTCATTTTCATCTAATTTAATGTTTTTTATTTTTTCAATTTCTTTAGCTTGATAAGCTTTTGTAATACCAATGATAGGTACAATATTTTTTGATATAGCCCAAACTGTAGCAGTATTTGCTACTGATATTTCATATTTTTTTCCTATTTCCTCAAGTAATTCAATAAGAGGTTCTATTTTCTTAAGCCTTTTCTTCGGAAAAGCAATTCCTCTTCTTGAGAATATAGAAAATCCATGTTCTTTTGTATATTTTCCTGTGAGCACACCTTGCTCTAAAACCATATATCCAAAAAACGGAATATTTTTTTCTTTACACCAATCAATAATTCCATCTTCTTCTGATTTTCTATAAATAAGGCTAAAATGATTTTGAACTGCTGCCAAATTAAAGCCTTCCTGTTTTAAAATATTATCAGCTTTTTTTATTTGTTCTAAATTAAAATTAGATACCCCAACAGAAGCTATTTTCTTACTCTTTAATAATTGAATCAAATACTTTATATTTAATTCCAAATTTAATGGATTATGAAGGAAATAGATATCTGGTACTTTTCCATTTAAACGTTTTACACTTTCATTTAATGTCTTATCTATTTTGCTTGATGAATATTTTTTTCCTGGTGTATACTTAGTAGAAATCAAAATTTCTTTTTCTTTGCTAAATTCTCCTAATATTTTTTCTGCATTTCCCATACCATACACTGCTGCTGTATCCCATAGGTTAAAGCCATTCTTTATTGATATATCAAAGACTTTTTTAAGTTCATTTTTATCAACTGACTCACCAAATATCATCTTACTTCCATTTATTCCACTTCCCCATGCCCAAGTTCCTATTGCAATTTTAGGTATTTCTTTTTCATTTATTTTTAACAACTAACATTCCTCCCTAATTGTTCTTCTTATTCTACTTAAGGAGACCGGTGTAATTCCCAGATATGATGCAATATAACTTTGATTTACTCTCTTTTCTAACAATGGAAATTCTCTTTTGAAATCAAGATACCTTTCTGTAGCACTCTTAATTAAAAAAGCATTTTCTCTATGCATTTTATAAACTATAGTCTTTTCAAGATACATTATGTATACATCTTTTAATATTTCATTTTCAAATATATATTTTTTCAATTCTGATACATTAAATTCAAGCATTTCTACATCTTCAATAGCTTCAAATCCTTGTTCACTTGCTTCACATGTAAAAAAACTTTCAGCAATACAAAATGACATTTCTTGCAAAAAGCTCTTAGTTACATCATTTCCATCTTTATCAAGATAATAGCTTCTTACAATGCCTTTAATAATTAAATATACTTTATTCATTGGTTCACCCATTTTAAGTATTATGTCCTTTTTAGAAAAACTTACTGGCTTTCCTAACATTAAACCTTGCTCTATAATATTATGAGGTAAAGTTAATCCAAAATAATGTCTTGTAACATTATCAAATAAATCAAATTTAAAATCCATATTCTCGCCTCCTAATATTAAAATAACAGATTTATTTTTACAATTCATTATCCTATGTTAATAAAAAATGTAGAATAAATATATTATTAATATTACTATGGTGCAAATTTAATACACTTTTCTCCTATTCTTTCTATTTTTTATTAACATCAAGCTATCTAATATTTTTTCTATATTTTTTTCCCAATATTCTGCACTAATATCTTCCATAATAAAATAATGCTTTCCTGCATAAACAACATATACTTTTTTTCCTATAATACTTTTTTCACAATCCATAGAAGGGAAATTTACCATCTTTTCTACCTCTTGTCCACCTGAGGATACTGTTAAAAAATAATACTTATGAGGTTTTAGTGCATAAAAAGAAGTATCATCTTTTCCAGGCTCAGTATATTCCTCTATCCCTTTACAAACCACTTTAGCATATAAAATTCTTTCATTTTTTGCATCTTTTATAAATTTATGTAATCTTCTATTTCTAAAATGCTCAACAATAAGTAGCACTATACCATGGCTCTTTATTTTGAGCTACTAATTCTTTATTTGTATCTATGATTACTGATTCATAATTTACCATAGCATCATAGTTACTTTGCAGAAATAAATCCTTTAGCCAATTTGAACTTCCTGAAGAACGATTTACTCCTGAAAGTAAAGCTGTTATATCTTCTTTTAATTGATTATCATTTAAACTTTCTTGTGTAATTACTTCAGGATTATCTAATAGTGCATAGATAAAACCTAAATATGCAGTAGCCCCTGAATTTGACTGTGTTGCTGATGTCATCATAAATGTTAATTCTTTATTCTTTATTTTTTCTAATATATCCTTAGTTGTGACATCTTTTCCAAAAAAGCCCAATTTCTCAGCTACACTCTTTTTTATTCCAAAAACTACTGGAGTTGTGGTAATTGACTCTTGATGTTTTACCCTTAACTTTTTATCCCCCATACTAATCCAAATGCTATTTGCTGGAAAGACAGCATCATAATCTATTTTGTCTTTCTCAAGCTCCTTTATAATATCAATTGAACCTTTATAAGTCATTTCAATATCCACATTATTTTTCTTTTCAAATTCTTCTAATATTGGCTCTAACACTTGATTTTCCGAACCTGATAATATAGTTAATACTTTTGAACTTTTAAAGAAACTCGTTTTAGAATTGCAACTAACCATTGATAAGCTTAGACATGTGATAGTTATTAGAATTACTGCTGACACAATTAATTTTTTTCCAAAAACTTTTTTTGGACTCATACTTTTTTACCCCTTTAAATTTCTATATTTTCTCATAACAAGCATATCATAGATATTAAAAAGAATATTCTTTATAATGTTATAATTATGTTATATTTGTGTTATATATTTTCCTATAAAAAAAGGAGTAAATATATTATTAGCTTACAAATTATCAAGCATTCAATAAAATTATATAATTTCCTAATAATACAAAAACAGACACAATATAAGTAATATTTAATTAACAAAATTACTTTATATTGTGTCTATATTATTTATTCATAGGTTTATACCTTATCATCTTTTAATATCCTAAACATTATTCTCTTTATTCTTTACAAGTTTTTTATGATAAAAAAAGTTCTTATATTTAATACTTTTTGTTTTACAATACTCCTCAATTTCAATAGATAATTTGCTCCAATACTCCTTCTCTCCATCAATATAAATACTATTGTATAATTTAAGTAATTGTGGATATTTATCTTTAATATATGAAAGTATTGTTTGTTTATAACTACCTCTTAAATTTAAATTTTCAAACCAATATTCATCTATATAGGTATTTGTACATTCAATAATTTCCTTATAATCTGTTATCTTTGGAAAAATAGGAGACATAAATAAAACTGTATAGATGTTATTATGATGTAGCTCCTTTAAGGTTTCTAGCCTATCTTTAATACTACTAGCATGGTCCATATCATTTTTAAAATTTTCATCAAGTGTATTAACTGACATAGAAACTTTTAAATTTTTAAATTTTTTAAGTAAATCTATATCTCTTAATATTAATTTTGATTTTGTTGAAATACTAAGCTCACAATCTGATTCAACAAGTTGTTTTAATATTTTTCTTGTAACTCTATACTTTTCTTCAAATGAATTATAGCAATCTGTTACTGAAGAAAGAAATACAGATTTTCCTTTTATCTTCTTTAAGTTTATTTGCTTTTCGCATTGCTTAATATCAATAAAACTGCCCCATGGCTCACTATGCCCACTAAAACGTTTCATAAAACAAGCATAACAATATTTACATCCATGAGAACATCCAACATAAGGATTAATAACAAAATCACTTGCTGGTAAATTTGATTTTGTTAAATAATCATTTACTTTTATAATATTTTCAATAACATTCATAAATTATCTCTTACCTTTTTTGAATTTTGTTATAATAGATAACCACTTAAAGTAAATTTTATCAAATCAAGTTTAAATCCATTAAGTTTAAATCCATCTTTTTCAACATTTACCTTTTTAAATCCATTTTTCTTTAGTATCGCTATACTTGTATAATTTTCACATACTACTTCCACATTAAATTGTGCATCTGGAAATTTCTTTATTATATATTCTTTAAATGCTATTATAGCTTCACTAATATATCCATTTCCCCAATATTTTTTTGCAAGCTGATAATATAAACCAAAAATACAATTAGTTTTATCAATAATTGGAGAACCTATTACTCCAATAGCCTTCTTATCTAATAATATTATGAAATTATTTATTACTTCCTTATCAGTATAATTGATAAACATTTGAATTTTTTCAATACATTCATTAACAGAATTTAATTTAGGCATATATGTATACTTTATTACTTCAAAATCACTCCATAATTCATATAAATCTGATGCATATTTTATATCAAATTCAACTAACTCAAGTCTTTTAGTTCTAATCATAATTATTCCTCCAACTTTAATTTTTTGGTAATTCCATTTCATTATTTATCTCATTTACCAAGTTAATATCCATAGTGCCAAACCTCCTATTTAAAAATTACTAATCAAAATGGCTACTTTTTTCCATAGAACGAGTATACCCAAAACATTCTTTATATAGCCTTTTTCCAATATATTGAGAATATTTAAAGTATCTATTTCTATAAAACTCATTCCAATAACTAATCATTCTATTATGTCCATATATAATTAATTTACTCTCCTTCCTATACATCAAATTCAACTAATTCAATAATAATATTTTATCAATATAATTTTAAAGTAAATTCCATAATTATTTGCTTAAAGCATAACATCTCATATTTTTTAAGTCAACTACATACACAAAGCTACTTTAGTACAGATAAACTTCTTAATTAAATGATGTTTAATCTATTTGATTATAGAAGATATAAAAGCTACTTGTTTATGAGCATTCAAGCAAACCAATTGACAAAAGCAATTCATATTGCTATAATGGCTAATATGATTAGCTTAAAAGGAAATGAGGATAGCAAAAATGAGAGTTGGATTAGATAAAAATGCAATTTTGAAAACAGCAGCTAATATGGCTGATACTAATGGTATAGCTAGTGTTACCTTAAAAGCATTAGCAGAAGAATTAGGGATAAAATCCCCTTCTTTATATAAGCACATAAGTGGACTTGATGAACTTAACAAAGAGCTTATGTTATATGGATGGAAAGCTTTAGAACAAGATATAATCAAGGCTAGTATTGGAAAAGCTAAAGATGATGCAATCATTGCTATATGTTGGACCTACCGAAACTATGTCACATTACACCCAGGATTATATGAAGCTATGCAATGGTACAATATGTATCAATTAGAAGAACACTTAAATGCTACAGAAGGTATTATATCTGTTATTTTTCAAGTTCTTGATGCCTATAATTTGACTGAAGAACAAAAAGTACATATTGTACGTATGCTTCGAGGTTTTTTGCAAGGCTTTTTAACTATTGAAAGTCATGGAGGATATGGAAATCCTCAGCCAATTGATGATAGCTTTAATTTTGCATTAAAAACAATACTAAATGGTATTCGTGATTTACAAGGAGGAACAACAAAATGAAACAATTTTTAAAAAACATTAGTCCATTCAATAATAAGATGGATATGCCTGCTGCACAATTTATCGCCAAAAAAACATTTGCCTTTTGGCTTTGTTACATAGTAGGATTATTTATTGCAGAGGGACTTGTTATACTTTTACATTTTATAATGGGTAAGAATATGCTTGTTGGAGATGTCTTTGACAATCAAACCATAATGCTAATTATGTATTATGGATACGTTTTAGTTATTTCTATTGTACTGATTTATTGGAAATTAATTGAGAAAAAGTTGTTATCTGAAATTGGACTAACAAAAAAATTTGGCAGTTACTTTATAGGTATTATTTTAGGTTTACTTATGCTTTTTTTATCTGTTATTCTCATTATTTTGACAGGGAACATTGAATATCAAGGAATATTTTCCAACACTAATATTTTGATTATTATTCTCTTTATTGGTGGTTTCATCATTCAAGGTGCAATGGAAGAATTACTTTGTAGAGGATTATTACTTCATACACTAAAAGAAAAAATATCATTAGTAGATGCAATTGCTGTCAGCACAATAATGTTTATCATTCCACACTTTTCATCTTTGTTCGCAGAAGATATTATTTATGGTGTTATTGGTATTATTAATCTTATTTTGATTTCTATTATCTTCTCATTATTGACAATTCGTTATAAGAGCATTTGGGCAGCTTGTGGTCTGCACTCATTCTGGAATGCTATTTTGTATAGTGTTCTTGGCTTGAATTTAAGTGGAAATGATGAAACTGCTACAGCAATATTCAAAATGCAATCAGTTGGCAAAAACATTTGGAATGGTGGTGTTTATGGAATTGAAGCAAGTTTAATTACAACTGTTGTATTAGCATCTTTTGCTATATTGATTTGGGTTACAAACAGAAAGATAGTAACTGTAGAATAACAAAATAAAAATCTTATCATTATAAATTAAAATCTTAAGAAGAGAGTAAATAATTTTTAACCCATCAAGGCAATACAACATATTATGCTTTGATGGGTTAATTTTTTTATAATAAATTTAATTTAAATTATTAACAAATTCTTTTATTATTTCTGCTAATTCATTGGGTTTTTGTCCAAAAATATAGTGATCTCCTGGAAGTAACACTATATCTGTATTACCTAGTTTTTCAATATATGGATTTATTTTTTCTTCACGCCACTTAGAATATTGCAATAATATTTCTTCTAATGTATCATCATTAGGAGTTTCTGAAGATGGAAGTCCAAGTTCTTTTTGCCTTTTAGTTACCCATGTGTTATATTCCTTTAATTCTTCAATTGTTGTAAAGCCTGAATTACTGCAGATGTATACTTTAGGTATATTATTAGTAACAATACTTTCATAAGCAATATTTGCATTATTATTGATTTCTTTTTCCTCTGATAATTTAGCATAAGAGACCAAAGATTTTATATTTAAGCTATCAGCTATTTTATTGTCATCATTTGAATAAATACTTGGTAATTTATAATAATAATTATGAAGTAACATTCTTCCTAGTCCAATCTTTGAACCATACAGTTCTAAATAATCAATTGTTGATATTTTGTATTCTTCATCATTAAAAACATCAATACCTAATTCAGAAGTATCTATCATTATTAATCCTTCAATTTCTTCTGGATACATACTTTCCCAATAAGTGGCATAAACACCTCCTAATGAATGTGGCATTAATATATAAGGTCCTTCAATGCCAGCACTTTTTAACGCATTACGATAATCGTTGACAATTTGTTCTGTGGTTTGTTTAATTTTAGTATCATCACTATATCCATATCCAGCTCTATCAATAAATACAAAATTATAATCCAAGTCTTCAATAGCATATTTCATTTCAATAGAATAATCATTAACACTTAATCCTGACATGCCAATAATTGTATACTCACTATTTTTATTACCAGTTTGGTAAATATTTAAATCATAATCTCCAGCTGAATATTTATTTACATACCCCAATTCATCTAAAAAATTATATTCTTGTTTGTATTTTACTTTATGAATAATAAAGTTAACTAAGACAAATAATAAAGATATGGCTAATAATATTAATAGTATTTTTAAAATTGTTTTTATAAACTTTTTCATAAAATCAAACTCCTAATCTTTAATTAATGAATATACTGAAATTTTTTTAATTTTTCTTGATAGTAATATTCCAATTATTAATGTACTTAATATTAATAAAGTTACTATTGCTAAAAATATTGTAATTGGATATTCAAAACTTACTTTATAAGCTCCTACAGCTTTAAATATTATCTCATAAATATTACTTATATATATTTTACTTATTATAAATCCAAGTATTGTAGATATTATTGTGCTAGGAATAAATCCACCAACAAGTTGTCTTATTAATTGCTTATTTTCATATCCAATAGCTTTAAATATACCTAGTTCTTGTTTTCTCTTTGTAATTATTGATGAAATTAATATATATAAAATCAAATATATCAGTAATAGAGTAATTACAATGATTACTATACAAATAACACTTATTAATAAAACATACATATTCATAGCTGAATCCATTGATTCTACATAATTAATTGTTGATATAATATCACTTCCATACTCACTATCAAGTAAACTTATAAATTCTTTTGTATTATTTTCATTATCTAAGTATATATACATTGTTTTTGGTGAATATGATGAATCTAATTTTTTATAGCCATTTAAAGTCATTTCAATTATTTCACCAGAATAATTAACTGATTGAACAAACCCAACAACTTTATATTTATTTGTAATACCATTTTTACTTAAAGTAATGTATTCACCAATATTTATATCAAATGTTTCTTTTATTTTACTTCCTATTGCAACCTCATTATCTGATTTTGGATTAACTCCTTCATAAGATAAATCATTTGCTAAATCATTAAATGATTCTGAAATAAATGTTTTATAGGAGTTATCTTCATAATTAATGTTAACATTTTCATCATAATAAATAACATTTTTAACATTATCTAAATCTTTTATTTTATTTTTTATATCTGATTCAGTTGTAATAACTACTGATGGATGTTCTTCTACTAATGTATTTATAAAATTAATTGGATTTAAATTAATATTATAAAATAACATTCCCACAAATGAAGCAACAATAGTAATAAAGAATAGTACAATACCAAGTAATACATTTTGTTTTTTAGTATTAATGAAGTTTTTAAGCATTAATATGAATTGAATATTACCTTTTGTTTTTTCTATCTCAAAATGATTTTTAGTGCCATTTGATTGGTTTAATCCTCTAATAGCATTTATTGGATTCAATTTTTTAATTTTTATTGCTGCTAAAATTGTAAATGAAGATATTAAAATTAAGTTAATTAATAAAACAATTATATTTGATAATAAATCAAATTTTACAATCCACATAAATCCTGATTGCATCATTATAACTGTACTCAATAATGGAAGTAAAAGATAAGATATGCCTATGCCAACTATAGTAAATAGTAAACCACTTATTATATATGGAAGTATTACAGATATAATTATTTCATTGCTAGTATATCCTAAGGCTTTTAATACACCCATATTAGCCATTTCTTCTTCAATAGATTGTTCTATTTTAAATTTACTTACTAACAAGCTTACTATTAACATAACACTTGAAAATGCTATAAGAATTAATATTAAAATGTTAGATATGGCAAGTCTTTGATTTTTTGATTGTTCATCATAATTTTTATTTAAAACACTTATATTTTTACTACTTAAATATTTAGATATACTATTATAAGCTTGATGTCCATAATTGCTTATAATAGAAATAGTAACAACTTCTTTACTTTCATTATTATTTAGTAAAGATTTGTAAGCTTCATTTGATAAATATTCTCCAATAACTGATGATGTATAATTTCCATATTGCATTTCTTTTACTACACCTTTTATATTAAATGAATATTTTTTATCATCAACTTTAAATTCATATTTATCTTTTATATTTAAGCTAGAATGAATAAAAGTATAATTTGAAAGATATATTGAATTATTAATATTATCACTAGTTTCATCTATTATTTCATATTTATTAATACTATTATCGTCATTAATATTATAAAAAATTTGATTTTGATCTTGAGTAGCCCCTTCCATCTCTACTAGAATAGTGAGCATTATTCCTTTTCTTATCTCTGCATCTTTTACATCATCAATATTTTTAATATCTTTTAAAATATTATCTGTATATTGCATACTTGGAATAGTAAAAAAGGCATTTGCAGTACTTAATTTATTAAATTCATTATCATAACTCTTACTTACATTATTTTTTAAAACTATTGCACTTGAAAAAAGTATTGTAGCAATAAATAAGATTATTGAAAATGAAATTATTTCTTTTAAATTTTTCTTAAAGAAATTTTTTGATAAGGCAACATCCTTGTTCAAAATTACCACCCCATTTCTTTTAAAAATTCATCTAATTTTTCATTTCTTTTTTTATCATCTTTTTCATATTTCTCTAAATTACATTCCCCAAATATTTTTCCATCTTTTAGATAAATAATTCTATTTCCTCTTAAGGCACTCTTTTTATCATGTGTAACCATTATTATACTTTGTCCATCTCTATTAAGTTCAGTTAAAACATCAAGTACAGCAATGGAATTATCAGAATTTAATGCTCCTGTTGGTTCGTCAGCAAATATGACTGAAGGTTTATTAATTGCTGCTCTAACTATCCCTGCACGACTAGCTTCTCCACCAGATATTTGATTTACATTTTTCTTATAAGTAACTTCAGGAATATTTACTTTTTTAAATAATTCTTTTGCTTTTTCTAAAATTTCTTTTTTATTATTACTTATAAGTAAGCCTGCTGTTAAAACATTATCCATTAAGCTCATTTTATCAAGCAGATATACTTGTTGAAAAACAAAGCCACAATTTTTCCTTCTAAATATTGCTAATTTATCATTGTTCATTTTAGTTATGTCTTCACCATTAAATATAATGCTACCACTTGTTGCCTTATCCATGCCAGATAAACTATACATTAAAGTAGATTTGCCAGCCCCACTAGAACCCATTATAATTGTAAAGTCTTTTTCATATATATCTAAATCTAAATTATTAATTATTACTTGAGTATTATTGTCACTAGTAAAACTTTTAGTTATTTTTTTTGCACTTATAATTTTATTTTTCATGAACTTAACCTCCTATTAATTCTTCTATAAATGAAAGTGTTCCTGATTTAGCACCTAACATTTTTTCAACAGTATCAATAAATACTGAAATACATTTCTTATCAACTTCTTTATCATCAAATAATTGATTACTCATTATTAAAATCATTTTTATTCTTTCTTCGATATTATCACAATTAAATAGTCCTAATTCTATTTCTTCCTCAACTATTTTTGCAAGCAATGGTACTGCTTCTTTGATTATTCTGTCATTTATTTTTTTATGCAAAATTATGTTTTCTGGTATGTGTATAACATTTTGAAATTCTATTTCCTCTGGACTTACTCTTAATGATAAAATTACATTTAAAAATTTTTGTTCTATTGGTAAATCAGTATCTAAAACTTGTTTAGCTTTTAATACACACTTATAAACTATCATATTAATTACTTCTTCTAAAGTTTGTTCTTTACTCTCAAAATAATAATAGTAAGTTCCTTTTGCTATACCTGCTTTAGAAATTATTTCATCTACTGATGTATTTTCATATCCCTTAGTAAGAAATAACTCATAGGCTATTTGGGTTAATTCCTTTTTTCTTAATTCTCTTTTCATAACACACCTCTTTTTAGACTATCAGTCGGTTTCTAATCTCATTATATTGTTCATTCTTTTACTTGTCAATATTTTTTCGACTTAAAGTCGATTTTTTAAATCAACTTTATAATTTTCTGAAAAAAAATAAGAACTCAATTAAGTATCAAGTTCTTATTTCTTATAAATCATATAGTAATTTTTTACTTTTTAATTATCACTTTGCTCTCTTTCCCATTCTTCTCTAAGTTTTTTTACCTTATCTAAATCAAGTTTTATTTTTTTTGAAATTGTTTCATCATCTAAAACATCAAATAAATTTTTTGCATTTTCAATTTTGTTTTGCTCGATTCCCTTCTCAAATCCTTGCTCAAGACCTTGTTCAAGCCCCTGTTTAAGTCCTTGTTCAATCCCTTTTTGTAGACCTTCTTTTTCGGCTTTTTCTCTAAATTCTGTAACCATAACTTCCACATCCTCTCTTTTCGATTCTAAAATCTTTATTGCAGATTCTGCTAATTGATTATCTATTGTGTTTCTTATCCAATGCTTTATAGCTTTTATCTCAACTTCACTTAGAGCATCAAAAAATAATGCTATTGCTTTTATCCTTTGCAAAAATATAAAATAACAATCTTAATGGCATCCTATAATCTACTGTTGATTGAAACTCTAACAATATGTAGAAAAATATTTCTGTGTCTTTTACTTTTGCTTGATAAACTATATCACATTCTGTTTCTTCATAATCTGAAGTTACAAAAGATTTATTTACTAAACTTAAGTTTTCTACTGTTATCTCTTTTGCCCAATCATCCTTAATCATATTTTTAAATAAGTCTAATGCTATTTCCTTTTTTGAATAAAGGTCTTTGTAGCTCTTATCATGTATATGATACATTTCTTTATTTTTATTATATGTTTTTTTCATTATTCTCTCTCCTATCTTATTAAGATAATTTCATCTTATGTTTAAATTATTGCTATTTTTTGATTATATTATACCATATGTTCACTTTAAATAAATATATTAATTTTTCGAAAATTCCCCAATAGATAACATAAATTTTCTCCTCTAATTTCTACTATATTTAGTATAAACTTTACCCTAAGGTTAAAGTCAATCTCACTTTAATCAATCTCATGTAAGTAACTAGAAGTTTAGCTTAATATAAAAAAAGTGTGAAATTATTACTTTACTTTTTCCACCTAGCTGGCTTCAAATCAACACAAAGCAATAATTCACACTTATAACTAAAGAAAAGGAAATCTCTAAACTTGTTTCTTTCATTAGATTTTATTATCAAGCTTATTAACCTTCATTTACAAATGAAATCCAATCACAAATAATATAAGTTTTCTCTAATTTTTCTTAATTTTTAATTTAAATTCTTTTACATATTCATTAATATTTT
>CACZYK010000045.1 GCA_902785295.1 uncultured Clostridium sp. | reverse complement strand
TTTATAATTTTTTCTCAAATATAATCACCTCAGATATATTATATCATATTTAATTATATTTGAGTATGTTTTTGATAACTATATAAATCCTCCTTTATAATCAAAATTTATGATTTGTGCTGAAAACAATTATAACATAAATTATTATAAAAGAGATTTCTTTTTTAGTGTAAGCTTTAATAATTCATTTAAAACTAAAGGTATTAAAGATATTAAAAATACTATGGATAAATCTTTAAAACTTACTAATATTATTGAAGCAATTAAATATTTATTTTTAAAGAATCCAAGTTTAAATATTGATTTTCTTGTACTTCTCATATTTAAAGAGAAGAAAAGTTGAGAAATACTTAGTACTAAAAAGGCAATTGTCTGTGCATGAACAAGTGAGTTAGGATAAAGGTTTTTTCCAATTCTAAAGGCTGAAAGTGTAATAAGACCTATAATAAGTCCATTAAAGAAAAGATAACTCATATGTCCTGAAAATAAACTTTCTTCAGGATTTCTTGGTGCCTCATTCATTACATCTTCATCTAAAGGGTCTATTCCTAAAGAAAGAGCAGGAAAGCTATCTGTAATTAAATTTACCCATAAAATATGAATTGGAAGAAGAGGAGTATCCAAATTTAAAAGTATGGCAAGAAATAGAGTTATTATTTCTCCAAAGTTACAAGCTAACAAAAATATGATTGCTTTACGAATATTTGTATAAATATTACGTCCTTCTTCTATAGCAGAGACAATAGTAGAAAAATTATCATCTGTAAGTATCATGTCTGCAGCACCTTTAGCCACATCAGTTCCAGTTACCCCCATAGCTACTCCAATATCTGCTATTTTTAAAGACGGAGCATCATTTACTCCATCTCCTGTCATTGAAACTATATGACCATGAGATTTAAAAGCTTTTACAATTTTAACTTTATGCTCTGGAGAAACTCTTGCAAAAACTTTAAAGTTTGGAGCAACTAAATTAAAATCAGCTTGAGTATAGTTATCTATTTCGCTTCCTAAGATACACTCTGAAGGCTTTGATGCAATTTTTAATTCCTTAGCAATAGCAAAAGCAGTATTTTTGTGGTCACCAGTTATCATAATAGGAGTTATTCCAGCTTTTTTACATAATAAAATAGAATCTCTTACTTCACTTCTAGGAGGGTCTATCATTCCCATAAGACCTACTAATATTAAATCTTTTTCTAAATCTTTAAGAGGAATATTAGAAGAAGATATATTTTTATACGCTGTTCCTAGAACTCTTAAAGCATCTTCAGCCATTTTATCAGAAGCATTTAAAAAAGAATTTTTTATTTCATCTGTAATAGGAATTACCTCTCCATTTATTAAAACTTTTGTGCAAATTGTTAATAATGAATCAATAGCACCTTTTGTTATTACTTTAAATTCATTATCATAACAGTTTACTGTAGTCATTAATTTCCTTTCAGAATCAAAAGGAATTTCATTTACTCTTTTATGATTATTATTTAAGTCATTTTTAAATATATTAAATTTAATTCCAGCATCTAAAAAAGCTATTTCTGTAGGGTCTCCAGTTTTGGAATTTTCATCACTTGTGGCATCATTACAAAGAATCATGTTTTCAAGTAATATTTTGCTTTCGTTATTTTCTATATTTAGTTTTTCTAAAGAATTAAGTGTATTGTTTACAAAATACTTTTTTACTGTCATTTTGTTTAGTGTAAGAGTTCCTGTTTTATCGGAACATATTATGCTTACAGAACCTAAGGTTTCAACTGCAGAAAGTTTTTTTACAATAGCATTTTCTTTTATCATTCGTTTAACACCAAGGGCAAGAACAATGGCTACAATAGCAGGAAGCCCCTCAGGAATAGCTGCAACTGCAAGACTTATAGATGTTAAAAGCATTTCAAACCAGTCTCTTCCTTGAAACATAGAAATTATAAATATTAATAAGCATATAAAAACAGCACCAAATCCTAAGGATTTCCCAACAAAAGCTAATTTTTTTTGAAGAAGTGTAGTTTCATCCTCTTCATTTTCAAGCATTGAAGCAATTTTTCCAATTTCAGTATTCATTCCAGTGACTACAACAATACCATTTCCCCTTCCGTAGGTGGCTAAGGTAGACATAAAAGCCATATTAGTTCTATCTCCTATAGGTGCAGATTTATTATCTAAAATAGTATTTGCATTTTTTTCTGCAGGAACAGATTCACCTGTAAAGGCAGATTCATCTATTTTTAAATTTGCACTTTCAATAAGACGAATATCAGCAGGAATATACCTACCAGCATCTATTATTACAATGTCTCCAGGTACAACTTCTTCAGAAGGAATTTCTAAAAGAATACCATCTCTTTTTACAATAGCTTTTGGAGTGCTTAGCTTTTTTAATGATTCTAAAGCCTTTTCTGCTTTTGATTCCTGAACTACACCAATAAGTGCATTTATTAATATAACTATAAGTATTATTATTGAATCACTTATCTCTCCCATGATAGCAGATATTATAGCAGCTAATATAAGTATATAAATCATTACATCATTTAATTGAGATAAAAAGAGAGAAGCTAGTGTTTTCTTCTTTTTTGAAGTAAGTTTATTTTCTCCTATTTTTTCTAGGCGTATTTTAGCTTCTTCTGAAGAAAGACCATTTATTATATTGCTATTAAGTTCATTTATTATTTCATCAGAGCTTTTATTGAACCACATATTTTCACCACCATACATTAAAAAATAAACTAAATATATAAATAGTATGTTCCAAATTACATATTTTATACATAAATAAAAGAGAAAAAAACAAATTTATTAGCAAGTTATTCATAGTTTAGCAAGTAATAAATTTATAAAAAATAAAATTTATATTTTTGATAACCTTAACAATAAAAAGTGCTATTGTAACTAAATTTTTAAGGTACTATAATATTAATTGAATTTTAAGGAGGTATGACAATGAAGAAAAAATTACTTTTAATATTATCAACATTATGTCTTACAATTTCATTAATTGGTTGTGGAAATAAAAATGAATCATCTAATTCAGTAAATAATCAAAAAACAGAAACTACAGAGGTTAAGGTTGTTGTACCAGATGGTCTTCCTGCAATGGCATCTGCAAAGCTTATTAAGGAAAATTCAGAAATAAAAAAGAATTATAAAACAACCTATACAATAGAAAAAACTTCTGAAAATATAGTTTCATCTGTACTTAAAGGAGAACCTGATATTGCAATAGTACCTTCAAATGTAGCAGCAACTCAATATAATAAAGGTGCTGGATATCAAATTGCAGGAACAGTAGGCTGGGGAAGTTTTTATTTAGTTTCAACTGATGGAGAAATTAGCTTAGAAAATTTAAAGGGAAAAGAAATATACAATATTGGTAAAGGATTAACTCCAGATATTGTTACTAAATCAATTTTAAAAGATATGGGCTATGATGATGAAGACTTTAATTTTTCATATGTTGGAGGAGTGACAGAGCTTGCACCAACAGTAATTGCAGGAAAAACTCCTTATGCAGTACTTCCAGAACCAGCATTAACACAAGTTTCATCTAAAAATAATAAAGTTTCAATAATTTTAGATTTAAATGAAATATGGAAGGAAAAAAATAATTCAGAATATGGTTTCCCACAATCAACAGTAATAGTTAAAAAAGATTTTGCAGACAAAAATAAAGAATTTATAGACGAATTTTTAGATAAGTTAGAAGAAAGCTGTGAATTTGCAGAAAAAGGAACAGAAGAACTTGGAACATTTTGTGAAGAGATAGGAGTTTCTGCAAGTAAAGATATAATTCCAAAGGCAATGGAAAAGGCTAATATAGATTATGAAGGAATAGATGATACTCATGATGAGTATAATTCTTATTTTGAAAAATTAAATAGCTTCGATGCTAGTACAATAGGAGGAAAGGTTCCTGATGAAGCCATTTTCATGGAATAAAAGAAGTCAGATTTTCCTTGGGGCTATAATGCTTTTAATAGTATGGGAGATTATAGCTATAAAGATTAATAAAGATATTTATCTTCCAAGGATAGAGGATGTTTTATTTTCCATGTTAGAGATAATAAAAAGTCCAGAATTTATAAAAAATTCATTAAGTACTTTATATAGAACTTTAGTAAGTTTTACAGGAGCATTAATATTATCAGTTATTTTAGGGGTACTATCATTTATGTACCCTTTTTTTAGAAATCTTTTGACTCCTCTTAATAGTATAGGAAAAACAATTCCAACAATGATATTAGTTCTTCTTGCATTAATATGGTTTGATAAGGATAAGGCACCTTTTATAGTAGGCTTTGCCATAGTTTTTCCTATTTTATATGAAGGTATATTTAATTCTTTAAAAGATATTGATAAAAAAATATTAGATATGTGTAAGATTTATAAAGTACCTCAAAAGGAAAAAATAAAAAAGATATATATTCCAGTAATAAAATTTTATATTATGAGCATACTAATATCTACTTTCTCTTTAGCTTTTAAAGTAGTAATAGCAGGAGAAGTACATGGGCAACCTAAATATGGTATAGGAACAGCAGTACAAATAGAAAAAGTTAATTTTAATACTGTTGGAATTTTTGCATGGATAGTTATAATAGCTTTTATATCAATTTTGTTTGAATACATAAATAAAAAGCTTTTAAAAAGAGTTTATAGGTGGAAAAATGAAAATTGAAATTAAAAATTTACATAAGTCTTTTAAAGATAAAAAAATATTTGAGGATTTTAATTTAACATTAGATAAAAATATCAATGTGATTTTAGGAAGGTCTGGAGGGGGAAAAAGTACTCTTTTAAATATATTAAGTGAACTTATTCCTAAAGATTCAGGAGAAATTGTTGGAGTAAAAACAGAAGAAATAAGCTATGTTTTCCAGGAAGATAGACTTATTCCATGGCTTACTATAAAAGAAAATATGGAGCTTTTTATTTATGAATATTATTCTAAAGAAGAAGGGCTAAATAAGTTTAGAGAAATTTTAAAAATTCTTGATATTTTAGAAGTAGAAAACAAATATCCTGAAAGCTTAAGTGGTGGAATGAGGCAAAGGGTAAATATTGCAAGAGCATTATTAAAACCCTCAAAGCTTATACTTATGGATGAACCATTTAAATCCTTAGATTATAAAATTAAATATATGATTATGGAGGAACTTAAAAAGTTTTTTAAAAGAGAAAATTCCATGGTTATTTTTGTTACCCATGATATTGATGAAGCTATATTTATAGGAGATGAAATTATAGTGCTAGGAGATACTCCTCTTAAAGTAAAGGGTATTTACAATGAAAATTTAATAGAAAAAAAGAATGAAATATTAAATTTGATATAAGAAATTTTCACTAATAATTTTACAAACATAAATTTATAAAAAATAAAAAAACATTAAGATTATATGATATAATTATAAAAAACTAACTAAAATATAGGAATTTTCATTAATATTTTAGTAAATTATAATAGAAAATTTCCTAATAAATATTTGGGGGAATGTTACTATGGATTTAATTTCAAAAAGAAGGCGATTTAATAATTCAAAAAATGGTACTTTAAAAAAAGAAATAATACAAAAAGAAAGTGAAGAAAAAAAGCAAAAAGAAATAGATTTTAATATAGATATAAGAAAAGAAACAAAGGCAATATCTGAATATATAATAAGGCTTAGAAAACATTTTCATAGACATCCAGAGCTTGGACTTCAAGAATTTGAAACTTCAAAGAGAATAAAAGAGGAATTAGATAAAATAGGAGTTCCTTATGAAGAAGCTGCTGTAACTGGAATAATAGCAACAATAGGAAAAGGAGAAGGTAGGCATATTGCATTAAGGGCAGACATGGATGCCTTGAGAATAGAAGAAAAAACAGGAGTATCATATTGTTCACGAAATCCAGGAATAATGCATGCTTGTGGACATGATGCTCATGTTGCATCTTTAATAGGAGCTGCAATTATATTAAAAAAATATGAAGACCTTCTTCCAGGAAAAATTTCACTTATATTTCAGCCTTCAGAAGAAAATTGTAAGGGAGCAAAGCTTATAGTTGAAGATGGTTGTCTTTTAGGCATAGATGAAATATTTGGACTTCATGTTTTTGGAGATATAGAATGTGGAAAGATATCTATAGAAGAAGGTCCAAGAATGGCATCATCAGATATTTTCAAAATAAAAGTTTATGGAAAAGCTGGTCATGCTGGAAAGCCACAACAATGTGTAGATGCAACTTTAGCAGCAGCCGCTATTGTTTTAAATATTCAATCTATAATAAGTAGAGAAATAAATCCTATAGATTCTGCAGTTGTAACTATAGGACATATTCAGTCAGGTTCTCAACATAATATAATTTCTGGGGAAGCTCTTATAGAAGGAACAGTAAGAACTTTTTCTGTAGAAACAGCTAAGCATGTGAAGAGTTCTATTGAAAGAATAGTATATAGTACAGCATCTTCATATGGTGCTACTGCTACTATAGATTATAATATGTCTGCTCATCCAGCAGTAGTAAATGATAAAGACGCAGTTAAAAGTGCTTTAGATGGAGCAAAAAAAATATTCCCAGAAGAAGCTATTGTAAGTATTCCAAAGATGATGCTTGGAGAGGATTTTTCTGTTTATCAAAAAAGAATTCCAGGGGTTTTTGCTTTTGTAGGTGCAGGAAATGAAGAAATGGGAAGAGCTTACCCAAATCACAATGAAAAATTTAATATAGATGAGAAGGCAGTACTTATATCAACTGAACTTCATGTTGCTTATGCTTTAGAAGCAATTAAAAAAGAGACTAGAAAACAACATTAATTTATGGTAGTATAGAATAAATTTATTTTTTATTTTATAAAGACGAGGAGTACATAATAATATGAAAGCAGTTTACAGAAATCCAAAGGAATTAGCAACAGCAGTAAAGGATTTAGTTGATGAATTTCAAGATAATTTATTAACAGAAGATAAGTTCCAAGAAAGACTTCAAAAAATAGCTGATGCAAATGAAGAAAGATTTATTAAAAATGGAAAGGTAGAAAATAAAATAGCTAATATTTTAGAAAAAGAAAGATTAGAAATTATTTATAACTATCTTAAGTAAAAAAGAATTGATATTAGAGATTGGATAATACCAATCTCTTTTTTAAATATAAGGAGCGATAAATATGTTAGAAAATGTTGATTTATCTAAAAGGATGAAGAAAAAAGATTATAGTCTTATTAAAGAAGAGTATGAATTAAAGTTAAGCAGTCTTCAAAGAGAAGCAAAAAAATTAGGAATTCCAATAATAATACTTTTTGAAGGGTGGGGAGCTTCAGGAAAGGGAACATTAATTAACAAATTTATTCATCCATTAGACCCTAGAGGATTTAATGTATATTCAACTAAGGTTTCAAATTCAGAGGAAAAATATTATCCTTTTCTTCATAGATTCTGGACTAAAATTCCTGCTAGGGGAAGTATGGTTATATTTGATAGAGGGTGGTATCGTCAAGTTTTATTAGACCGTCTTGATAAAGTGTCAAAAAGAAATGAACTTTCTAGTTGTTATGAAGAAATAAATTATTTTGAAGAGGAGCTTTTTAGAGATGGTACATTGATATTTAAATTCTTTCTTCATATAACAAAGGAAGAGCAAAAAAGAAGATTTGAGGCTTTAGAAGCTTCTGATGAAACCAAATGGAGAGTTACTAAAGAAGATTGGAAGCATTATGAGCAGTATGATGAGTATTTAGATATAATTGAAGAGACACTTGTAAAAACAGATAATGATTATTGCAAGTGGAATATAGTAGAGGCTATGGACAAAGAATATGCAATAAGTAAAATTTTTAAAATAGTAATTAAAGGATTAGAAGAACGTATAGCCATTGAAAAATTAAAAAAAGAAATTAAAAATGTAAGCAAAATAAATATGCAAAATTTAAATGAAACCACAATTTTAGATAAAGTGGATTTATCAAAAAAGCTAAGTAAGGAAGAGTATAAAGAGAGGTTAGATAAAGCTCAAAAGAAACTTTCAAAGTTTCAAAATCAATTATATTTAAAAAGAACACCTGTTATAATAGCTTTTGAAGGATGGGATGCTGCTGGAAAGGGAGGAGCTATAAAAAGAATATCAGAAAAAATGGATCCAAGAGGATATTGTGTTAATCCAATAGGAGCTCCAAATGATGAGGAAAAGAGTCATCATTATTTATGGAGGTTTTGGAATAGAATTCCTAAGGCGGGACATATAGCAATATTTGACCGTACATGGTATGGTCGTGTTTTAGTAGAAAGAGTAGAAAAATTAGCTACAGAAGAGGAATGGAAAAGGGCATATAGAGAAATAAATGATATGGAATCTCATTTATATAATGAAGGAACTATCATAATAAAATTTTGGATTCACATAGATAAGAATGAGCAAGCTAAAAGATTTAAAGAACGTGAAGAAAATCCAGAAAAACAGTGGAAAATAACTTCAGAGGATTGGAGAAATAGAGAAAAATGGGATGAGTATTTACAAGCTATAAATGAAATGCTTATAAGAACTTCAACTAGTTATGCACCATGGACTATAGTTGAAGGAAATTCAAAATACTATGCAAGAGTAAAAATTATAGAGACTATTGTAAAAGTATTGGAAGAAAGATTAAATTAATATAGGAGATGAAGTTATGCAACCTTTTGCTAAATTATTATATGCTTGGAATAATGCAGTTCTTAGTGCTCACAAGAACCTTACTGGAGAAGAATATTGGGAGATTGTTTTAGAAAAAAATAAAGATATAACAATAAGTTTTCAAGAATTTAAAGATATGTTTAAAGATTTAAAAAGTTTAAGTCATGATGATTTAATTTTAATTAAAGTGAGTGGATTAAATAAGTTAGATTTATTAGATATAGAGCCAAGAAAATTATATATGTTAATGTATGGTTTTGAAGAAGATTAAAAAAATAGGGATTTTGATCCCTATTTTTGAAATAAAATATATTCATTAGAGGATAGATTTAATTTAATTGAAATATCTTTAGTATCAACAGTAAGCTTACCATTTTTAACAGTATGATTAATATTATTTTTTTGTAAAAATATTTTTAAACCATCAATATCATTGTTCTGTAAAAGTTCAGATATAGTACAAAATAAGTAATCAGCATATGTATGGTTAGCTCTACTATTTGCATATAAGCTATTTTCACAAATATTAAAATAAGAAGAATTAATAATATTTGGTATTGAATAAATTTTTATATTAATATTTATAAAAATTACAATAAATAATATAGAAAGTATTGTTAGAAAAATACTGCCTTTTATTTTTTTATTAGTGTCTGTAAGAGAGTAAATTCTATTTTTTATATAAGAAGAACTATTTAATGTAGAAAATAAAGAATCATCTCTTTCATACATATCACCACTTGTTTTTATTAACATATATCCATATGTTTTAATATCTTTTTTAGAAGAAAGTTTCATTACAGTTTCATCACAAGATAATTCACAAAAAGCTAAAACATCTTTTTTCATAATATGAAATAAAGGGTTAAACCAATTAAAAGATACTACTAATTGAGTAAAAGTTTTTATAAAAAAGTCATGTCTTTTTCCATGAATAAACTCATGCTTAAAAATCAATTTAAGTTCTTCATCAGAATAACTAATATTTGGAATAACAATATTAGAATATATTACACCTACATTAATTGGTGTAGATATACAATCAGAGACTCTTAAGGGAAGTCTTTTTTTTATATTTAATTCATCTGCTACTTTATTATAAATTTCATTAATATGTTTATTTTTTATTTCAAAAGAATATAAGGAAAGTTCTTTTCTATCATGTATAAATTTTAAAATATAATGTGAAAAATAAAAAATAGATATTCCTAAATATATGTAAAGTAAAGCATCATTAAAAAAGAAATTATATTTTTCATTAAAGTTATTAGCTGGTAAATTAAAATAAAATGCTTTTAAATATTTTGGTGATTTCTCAATAGAAGCTTCTGAAATACTAATTTTTATTGGAAATATAATGCACATTAACAATGGAATCCATACAAAATAGTTAAATTTATTAGAAAATATTTTAAACAATGATTTCTTCAAAAGTAAAATTATTAAAATAATAAATCCACCTAAAATTGAGTTACTTATAAAATTATAAAGGTCAAATGTTAACATAAATCCTCCAACTATTAAAATATAATTCAATTTTTATTATATCAGCATTGAAAATAAAATTAAATATTAGAAAATTTAAAATTAATGTATAAAACTTTAATTTTAGGTTAATAATTTAGAAGTATTTCAGTAGAAAGAGGTTAAAAGAAGCTATGAATAACTTAATTAAAGATATTGATTTAAACTTAGCAAGAAAAATTTCATTATCAGAAGCTAAAAGGTTAAGAATTCTTCCCATTAAGGAGATGGAAGATAAGATATATGTAGCTACAAGTAAAGAACAAGAAGAAGGAAAAGATTTTTTAAATTTTCTTTTTGGTAAGAAAATTGAATATATAAAAATTAAAGAAAGTGAATTGCAATATATAATGGATTTAATTCTTGACTTTAAAGAAGATACTTTAGAAGAAGATATATTTAAAGATGCTATTAAAAATAAAGCTTCAGATATACATTTTGAACCTGTTAAAGATACTGTAAATATAAGATTTAGAATTAATGGAGCACTTATATTAGTAAGAAAAATTAAATTTAATGAATATTTAAAAATAACCTCAAGATTAAAAGTAAAAGCTAATTTAGATATAACAGAAAAAAGGAGACCACAAGATGGAAAACTTTGTATAAATTTTAATAATAAAGTTTATAATTGTAGAATATCTACTGTCCCAGTAGTAAAGGGAGAAAAAATAGTAGTAAGAATACTATATAATGACAAATATTTGTCTTCTTTAGAAGAACTTAACTTTTCAAAGGAACAACAAGAGATAATAAATAAAATAGTGAGATTAAAAAATGGTCTTATTATTGTTAATGGACCAACAGGTAGTGGAAAATCTACAACTTTATATTCTATTTTAAATAGAATAAAAAATGAAAATATAAATATTGAAACTTTAGAGGACCCAATTGAAGTATGCATGGATGGACTAAACCAAATAAATTTAAATGAAAAAATAGGAATAACATTTGAATCAGGTTTAAGAAGTATGCTAAGACAAGACCCCGATGTAATTATGGTAGGAGAAATAAGAGATGAAACAACTGCAAAGATGGCTATTAGAGCTGCAATAACAGGCCATAAAGTATATTCAACAATTCATACAAAATCTCCTAGAGAAGTTATTTTAAGACTCGAAGAGATGGGGTGTAAAAGATATTTAATTAAAGATGCACTAGCAGGAATAATTTCTCAAAGACTTATAAAAATATTATGTAAAGATTGTAAAAAGGAAATTAAAGAGAGTGGTAAAAAGAAATATAAATTATACAAAAAATATGGATGCAGTAAATGTAATAATTCTGGATATACAGGAAGAAAATTAGTATCTGCAGTATATTATATAGGAAAAAATGAAAAGGAAAAGATTGCAAAGATACATGAAGACATAAGTATTTTATCTAATAATCAAATGATAGAAATATTAGAGAACCTCCTTGAAAAAGGAGAGATTGATTATTATGACTACTTAGACTTTTTAGAAGGAGAAGAATTAAATGAAGAAAAGCTATAAAAGTATAAGTATTATATGTGAAAATTTAAGTGAACTATATAAAGATGGCATAGATATTTCAATGGCAGTAACTCTTTTAGAAGATGTTCCTTTAGAATCATCATATAAAAATAGCATAAAAGACATAGGGCTTTATGTTTCAAAAGGAGAAACTATTAATGAAGCTTTTTCTCATCACAAGGAACTTTATCCTATATTTTTCCTTGGGATTATATCATTAGGAGAAAATAGTGGAAAAATTGATAAGGTATTAGAAGCCTTAGGTAGATATTATAAAAAACAATATGAAATAATAAAAAAGATTAAAGATTCATTAGTTTATCCTATTATGATATTGTTTTTACTTATAGTATTAATGTTAGCATTAGTTTTTATTATTTTACCAATATTTTATGATTCTTTAAATAACTTAGGGAGTGAAATACCTAAGAGGATAACAAATATTTATTTATTTCAAAAATATGTTAAAGAGCATATTTTTATATCACTGACATTTTTATGTTCTTTTACAATTTCAACATTTATTATATTTGGAATGTTAAAAAGTAAAATAAATGTCTTTAATATTTTAATAAAATTTAAGCTTGTAAGAGAGATAATAGAATATATATTTATATTGATAATTACAGTGATAATAGAAAGTGGGATGTCTTTAAGTTATGGTTTAGATTTATGTGAATCTTCTATGGAATTTGAAATTTTTAAAAATGAATTAAAAAGGGTAAATAAAGATATCTTTAATGGAAAAGAACTTAATGAATCATTAAAAGATTGCAAATTTATATCTAAATATTCATTATCAATGATAAAGCTTGGAGAAGATAGTGGTTCAATGGAGGAAAGAATAGGAATGCTTCAAAAAGGATTAGAGAAAAACACATATAGAAATATAGAAAAAGCTTTAGTATTTTTTCAGCCAGCAATGCTTTTAATAATGGCACTTATTGTAACTTCGTTTATAGGATATTTTTTATTACCTTTAATTGATATTTTATATAAAGTGGGTTAATTATGAAAAAGGGATTTACATTAGTTGAACTTATAGTTGTATTAAGTCTTATACTTATTATTTCATCATTTAGTTTTATAAGTTTAAAGAGTTTTTTAGAAACTAAAAATAAAATAAAGACAAAAGAATTTCTATATGAAATAGAAGATATGATTAGCTATGGAAGAAGTTATTGTATAAATAATAATATTTCTGGAAGGTTTGTTATAGTAGAAAATGAAAATACTCAAGAATTAATATTTGAAATAGGAAAGGGTATTATAAAAAAAGTAGAATATGATAAGACTTTAGAAGTATATGAAAAAAATAAAGTATATCCATTATCAATAGTAATTAACATAGAGAGTGATGGAAGTATAACATCTAAAACTATTTATTTAAGAAATAAAAATAATGAAAAATATAAGATTTCAATAACACCAATTACATTTTTGATAAATATTGTAAAGGAGTAATTGTGAAAAGAAAAAAAGGAAGTTTTTTAATAGAAGCTATTATTTCTCTTTCAATAGTAGTTTTAATTTTATCAATATTGCCAGGTACAATAAGTAAGGCGGAGTTATCATCTTCATTAAGATATAAAGATTTTAAAGTTAATGAAGTTATAGCTGCTGTTTCAAAAGAATTAAAATATAACAATAGTTATGAAGAGATAAAAAATAAATTACAGATAGAAGGAATAAAAATTGCCTATTCAGAAGAATTTTTAGATGAAATATTAGAAAAAAATCTATTTAACATGGAAGAAACTTTAGAAGAAAATAATTTTATAAAAATTAATATAATAGATGAAGAAAGCACATTTATGAAAATAAAAATAGAAGTCAATGTTAATATACAAGGTAGTACAAAGAAAATAGAGCATATTGTATTAAAGGATAAATGGATGGATTATGTATATTAGAAATAATAAAAAAGGATTTACTTTAATAGAAATGATTATTTATTTAGCTGTATCTTTACTTATTATTTTAATTCTTTCAGATATATTTATAATTTCATATAAAAGCTTTAATAAAAATATTAACAAAGATAGTTGCATTAATTCTATAGAAAATGGAATTATTGCAATAAAAGATATGTCTATGGATTCTAGAGTTATATTTAAAGAAAAATATAATAATTCCTTGTTATTATATCAAAAATTTAAAGACTTTTATTGGGTACAATCAATATATAAAAAGAATAATCAATTAATAGTTGAATATAGTGAAAGATATGATAATGGAGCTTATAAAATAAAAGCAGAACAGACTATTATAAAAAATATAAATAATTTTTATGTATATAAAAAAGAAAATTTACTATATATAAAAGTAGTAAAGGAAGGTGAAGAATATATTATATGCATATAAAGAGAGGTTTTATATTAATGACTACAATTTTCTATTCTCTATTAATATTTCTTATTATAGGAGCAGTTTTTACAATTGTATCTAATAATAGAGAAGATATAAAAATAGAAAAAAAGATAAGTGATAATGTAAATTATTTTAAAAACATTGATGAGATAATAACAAATTTAAATATAAAACAAGATGAAATAAAATATGTAGTAAGTAAAAATAAAGAAAAAGAAATTACAACAACATTTAAGCTTTCATTTAATGAAGAAGAAGACTGTTTTTATTTAATTCCAAGTAATAAAGAAGAATATAAAATGAAGTTAATTTATAAAAAAGAAGGAGAAAACTATATTTTGTATCCTTATTTTTCAAAATAGGAGGTGGTGAAAAATTTATAAAAATATTGTTCTAAACAAAGACGAATTTATAATAAAAGAAAAGGAATTTTCTATTTATGATGATTTGAAAATTAACTGTAAAAATAGAAATATTGTAATTATTAATGAAGAGTTATTTATAAAAACTATTGATTTAGAGGAAAAAGAAATAAATAAAAAAATCAATAAATTTATAATAGAATCTTTTGGAGAAGATAAGGATTATTTATTTCATACTATCATAACTAAAGATAGAAAAAGAGTATTAATATATGTTATTAAAGCTGGAAATAGAGTTGATAAGTTATGCAAAGGAGCAAAAAATATTAAGGTGATTCCAGTACAATTTATTATAAAAGATAAATTAAAAAAGATTATAAAAGAACCTAAGTGGGTGGCTATTATTTATATTTTTAAAAAGTATTATATTTTAGATTATGAGGATAATTTTATTATAAATTCATATATAGAAGATGATATTTATAATATAGATAAACAGGTATTAAAGCTTAATAAAGAAAAACCAATATATATATCAAAAAATATAAATATGAAAGAACTTAGTAAAGATAATAAATATTTAATAATTAAAGAAGAGGTGAATGAGAGTGATATTTTCAACAAAAAATTTTTTACCTTATGAATATTTTACTAAAAAGAATTTAGAAAATGAAAAAGAAGATAATAAGGGAATAAAACTTCTTATTGTTCTAGCACTTATACTACTACCATTTACCATAAAAGCTTTATTAAGTGAAAAGAAAAACATTGTTAAAAATGAAATCAAAGTAGTTGAATCTAAAAATCAAATTGATGATATAGTTTCATGGATTAAAATTTCTGGTAGCAATATAACAGGAGAGATAAAAGGTAATACAGGAAGCTTTAAAATATATGATAAAAATATACTTAATGAAATAAATAAAGATAATACATTAAAAGTAGTGTTTTTTGAAAAAATAGAAGAGGGAGGATATAACATAAGAGTTCAAAAAGAGTAAAATGAAAAAGAAAGTTTTAGCTATAATATTTTTAATAATAATAGTTTTAGAATGTGCTATAATTTATGTTAAAGAAAATTCATTAAAAGATAAAGTAGTACAAGAAAAAGAATATGTTAATACTGATGAAGAGACAAAAATTACAATAATTGATATATTAAATAACTTTGAAGAGAATCCTTCAATAAATTTAATAAGTATAGATGATAAAATAGAAAATTATGAAGTAAATATAAGGATAACTGAAAATAAAAATGAATTTTTAAAAATAATAAATAGTTTAAATGATTTTAAGATAATAGATTATAATATAAACTTAGAGAAAAATAATATTAATGGTGTATTTAAGCTTCAATGTGCAAAATAACTAGAAATAAGGAATATTAAATTTTATTATTTGATTTTTTAGTATCTATCTGATAAAATAAAATTGTTGTAATTTAAAATAAACAATAAATAATATCTATAACTAAAGAGATATTTTATAAAACTTATAAATTTTGGAGGAATAATTAAATGATATCAGCAGGAGATTTAAGAAAGGGAACTACTTTTGAACATGAAGGAAATGTATACACAGTAATTGATTTCTTACATGTAAAACCAGGAAAAGGAGCTGCTTTTGTAAGAACTAAGTTAAGAAATGTTATTTCTGGAGGAGTTACAGAAACAACTTTCAACCCAACAGCTAAATTCCAAGAAGCTGTAATAGAAAGAAAGGAAATGCAATATCTTTATTCAGATGGAGAATTATACTACTTCATGGATCAAGAAACTTATGAACAAATTCCATTAAACTATGAAAAGGTTGAAGATGCTATAAAATTCTTAAAGGAAAACATGTTTGCAGTTATTAAATTCTATAAGGGAGAAGCATTCTCAGTTGAAGCTCCAAACTTTGTTGAATTACAAATAACTCACTGTGAACCAGGTGTTAAAGGAAATACAGCTACAAATGCATTAAAGCCAGCTACAGTTGAAACTGGTGCAGTAGTTAACGTTCCAATGTTCGTTAATGAAGGAGATATTATAAGAGTAGATACAAGAACTGGCGAATATATGGAAAGAGTTTAATATTAGTTGTTTTAAAATTGCCAAGACCTTTCAACTTGGCAATTTTTTTCTATAAAGGATGTGTTATATAGTGAAAGAAATAAAAGAAAATATTAAAAATTTACAAAACAGCATATCAAAAATAGATAATAAAGAATATAAAGAGCTTTTTAAAAATGTAGAAAATATACTATCATCATTAAGTAATAAAATTGAGGAACTTATGACAAACCAAGCTGTTCTTGCTGACAAATTAAACTGTATTGATGATGATATAGTAGATATTGAAGAATTAGAGGAAATGGAAGATGACTATAAAGAAATTTCTTGTAAAAATTGTGGAAAGCCAATATATATAGAAAATTCTACATTACAAAAAGAAAGCAAAATACCATGTCCATATTGTGGAGAAAATATTAAATAGTATTGATATTCTAATATATGATAAAAAAGATCTGTTCATTTTAAGAGCAGGTCTTTTTTTGTTTTTTAATAAAAATATATATAATTTTTTTGAATAATATTTTATTAAAAAGAAAAACTAAAAAAGAAAATTAAATGATAGCAGAAACTTTTAATAATATTTAAAAATTAATTACATAGTAAAATAAAGGAGAATAAGAATGAAAAAATTTATATGTACAATATGTGGATATGTTCACGAAGGAGAAGAACCACCTGAAAAATGTCCTCTTTGTAAGGCTGTTTGAAGAGGTAAAAGAAAAATTAGCATGGGCAGATGAACACAAAATAGGAATAGGAAAAGACTTAGCTCCTGAAATAATAGAACAATTAAGAGCTAACTTTATAGGTGAATGTACAGAAGTTGGTATGTATATTGCTATGTCAAGGCAAGCAGACCGTGAAGGATATCCAGAAGTAGGGGAAGCTTATAAAAGAATTGCGTTTGAAGAAGCAGAGCATGCTGCAAAATTTGCAGAAATTTTAGGAGAAGTTCTTTTAGCAGACACAAAGGCAAATCTTCAAGCAAGGGTAGAAGCAGAATATGGAGCATGTCAAGGAAAGAAAAAGCTTGCTACAGATGCAAAGCTTAATAATTTAGATGCTATACATGATACAGTTCATGAAATGTGTAAAGATGAAGCAAGACATGGAAGAGCATTTAAAGGGCTTTTAGAAAGATATTTTAATTAAAAGGTTTATTTTAGGAGGATAAAAAATGGCTAGAATAAAATGTAATGCAGAAAAATGTTCACATAATGAAAGTGGTTGTTGTTATGCAGATAGAGTTAATATAGTTGGAAATTCAGCTTCATCAGATAAGGAAACTTGTTGTGGTTCATATTTAAATTCTCTTTTATATGGGAATTTAACAAATTGTACTACATCTTCAGGAAGTTGTGACTTTCTTGTATGCCATGTAGAAAACTGTAAATATAATAAAAATTGTTTATGTAATTTAGAAAGCATACAAGTATCAGGAAATAATCCAGAAATCTATACTGAGACAAGATGTGAAAGCTTTGAAAAACACATGAGTTAAAATTTTAATATAAATTATTTAAGTAAAACTAAGGGCTAGCTAGATAACAATGTTTTATTAGAATCTTGTTTTAAAAATTTTTATTACTTTATAATGATGATAGATTAAAGTGGTATTTTAAATAAAGATGATTTTATGTATAATAAGTAAGAAAGTTTAAAAATAAAAGGAAGAACTTATAATATGATTATATTAAAAGAAGATTTTTATGGAAGAGAAACATTAAAAGTAGCAAAAGAGCTTCTTGGAAAATATTTAATACATGAGATAGATGGAAGGCTTGTGGGTGGAAAAATAGTTGAAACAGAAGGCTATTTAGGAGTTAATGATAAAGCAGCTCATGTTTATGGAGGCAAAAAAACATCTAGAGTTATGCCCATGTATGGAAAAGCAGGAAATGCTTATATTTATAGCATTTATGGAATGTACTATTGTTTAAATGCAATTACAGTAAAAGAAGGAGAACCTCAAGGGGTTTTAATAAGGGCAATAGAACCATTAATAGGGTTAAATTATATTTCAGAAAAAAGATATAAAAAGAAATATTTAGAACTTACAAAAAAAGAAAAGCTTAACCTTACTTCAGGACCATCAAAGTTATGTTTAGCTTTAAATTTAACTAAGAATGAAAATGATAAGCTTCTTTGGGATAATTCATTATTTATAGCAGATTATGATAAAGAAATTGAAAACTTTATTGAAAATAAAGAAGAAAAAACAGGAAAAATCATAGAAGCAAAGAGAATAGGAATAGATTATGCAGAAGAGGCAAAGGATTATTTATACAGATTTTATTATGAAGATAATCCTTATGTTTCAAAGAAATAGTAGTAATAATTTTTTATGAAATTTAGTAAGTATAGTATGAAACACCAAGCTTTAAGGAAGTGGTTTTGTGGAAGATTCTATACTAGACCTTCTTATGTATCTTGATGAAGGACTTGTAAAAAACTTGTCTTCAATGATTTTAAGCGGATATATTGAAATAAGAACTACTAAAATAATTCAAGATAGAACTTTAAGTGGTAGAGCAGGAACAGAATATAGGGAGCATTACTGTGATGAAGATAGATGTGGAGAAGATGAAAGAGAAGGATATAAAGGTTCAAATTGCTCTAAATCTGAACATAAAGAAAATACTAATAGAAATGATGTTGGTCTTGAAAATAGAGAATTTATAAGAAGGGAAGAGGAATTAAAAAGAGTTTATACAACCTTTACTCTTCACCATGAACTTGTAACTGAATTAAATACTAAAAATTTAATAAAAGAATTTGATAATAAAACAATATATGAAGAAGATGTAAAAGCTGGAGATTATGTAAAAGTTCATGGAAAATTAACTTCAGAATCAGTAGATTCATACTTAGATTCCCTTTTAACAATATTTAATTCCTTTGGTTGTGATAGTTTAGATTCTTTAGTAAAAAAATCAGAAATAGAAGTGTTTAATTTTAAAAAGTTTAATCATATAATTTCTCATTTAAATGAAATATTAAATAAAAATAACACTCATGATATGATTTTAAATTGTGGTGATACTCCTGTTATACTTAATGTAAATAGTAATTTTTTTATGAATCAAACATCATATATATATAATATAGTGAATTGTCCATGTACTGTATTTGGAAAAGTTATAAATGTTGCTCCAAATGGACAATGTATATCCCTTTTAAGAAAGACAGCACAACAAGACTATTATGAACATTTACTTAAAAATTGCAATGAACACTGTAGTATGTTAAAATCAAATGGAATAAATATGCCCAATATACCAAGGCTTAAATGTGAAGGAGTTTCTCTTGTTATACTTCCAATAAGCATATGTTTATAAAATATTAGGATAGATATAATAAGAAATATAAAAAATGGACTTAAAAAATAGTGATTTATTTAAGAATTTAACAGAAAAAGAAGTAGAAGAAATTTTAGAAAATAGTTTTTTAACTAAAATAAAATATAAAAAAGGACAAATACTTTCTCATGAAGGGGAGCCTTGTACTTCATTAGGAATAATTCTTGAAGGAACAATAGAAATGCAAAGAACATATTGTAATGGAAATTATATTGTTTTAAAGAAATTCTCTAAAGGAGAGACCTTTGGAGAGGCATTAATTTTTAGCGAAAAAGCTTTATATCCAGCTACAATTTTAGCAGTTAAAGACTGCTTAATTATGTATATAAAAAAAGAAGATGTTTTAAAGTTATGCTTTCAAAATAAAAGGATTTTAGAAAATTTCATGAGAATTTTAAGTGACAAGGTTCTTATGCTTAATAAAAAAATTAAAAATATATCTTTTAAAAGTGTAAAAGAAAAGGTGGTAAATTATATTTTAGAAGAAAGTATGTTTCAAAATACAGATATAATAAATCTTAATGAAAGTAAAGAGGATATAGCAGCAAAGCTTGGAATACCAAGACCATCTTTTTCAAGAGAATTAATGAAGCTTAAAGCTTTAGAAATAATAGATTTTAATAGAAAAACTATTAAAATTATAAATAAAGAAGAACTTGAAAATATACTTTTTTAATTATATAAGGAAGTAATATTATTAAATATATTTATTAAAATATTAGGTTCATTATTTTTTTTAGCAGTGACTTAAAATTTGTCTATAAAACAGCTGAATAACATAATGAACCTAATATTTTTTTGTTTTTATTAATTAGCTTCAAAAGCTCTTACTCTAAGAGGAATATTTAAGTTATCACAAACCTTTTGGCAAGCCTTTATTTCTTCTTCTCCAATACAGTCAACTACTGTGAAAACTACATGAGGAATATATTTTTTACAAGACACTGCAAATTTTTGTATTTCTTCATAGGATTTAATACCAAATTTACTTCTTGTAAGACGATAATATTCTTCAGCAGTTGAAGCATTAAGACTTATAGACATTGTATTAACTAATCCTTCAAAAAGAGGAGCAGTTTCTTTTTCATTTACTAAATCTGAAAGCCCATTAGAGTTTATACGTATAAAAATTTCATTTCTTCTATTTTTTAAATATTTTGCAATTAAAAGAAGGTCATCAAGTCTTTCTGTAGGTTCTCCAAAACCACAGAATATTACCTCATTATATTTAGAAAGGTCAAGCTTTTCAAATTCAGCTATAACTTCATCAACAGTAGGTTCTTTTTTTAACCATAAACAATTTTGTTCAGTCATTTCCTTTGTTTGTCTTAAGCAAAATGTACAAGAACATGGACAACGATTTGTTAAATTAACATAAATATTATTTTTTATTCCTTGTTCATTCATTTCTTCTAAAGAAATATTATTAAGGTTATAATAAACACCATCTTTATAAGTATATAAAATTACCATAAAAAATCACCCTTTTTAAAAATTAAAATTTATTTAAAAGTTATACTTTAGTTTTTATTTTAGTTCTGTTAAGAATTCTTCAAAGCATACTCCATAGTTAGAAGGCATATTTAACTTAGTAGTAAATTCAAGACATTTACTTATAAAATTAGAAGCCTTTTTAACTGATTCTACAAAATTTATACCATTAACAGCATCTGCTGCAATAATAGAGCAGAAAACATCACCAGTTCCAGAACGGTCAATTCCTATTTTCTTTGCACGTACTATAGAATAAGGTTTTCCTTCTTCATAAACAAAGTTTTCTATATAGCCATCATTTCTTTGAAGTCCTGTTATAACTATTTTTTTTGGACCTTGAATAGCAAGGCTATGAGCTAATTTTTCAAGCTCTTCATAGCTTAACATTTCCTTTGGATAATCTATATCTAGTAAATTACAGACCTCTGTAAGGTTTGGGGTCATTACATCTGCAAATTTTACTAAACGTTTCATTTCATCACACATTTCTTTTGTGTATGTAGGATATATTTCTCCATAATCCCCCATAACAGGGTCTATAATTGCAATAGTATCTTTAGTTTTGAATTTTTCTAAAAAGTTACATACTATTTCAATTTGTTCTTTAGAACCTAAAAAACCTGTATAGATACCATCAAAGGTTAGGTTTAATTGTTCCCATTTATTTATATAAGCATTCATTTTAGAAGTATAATCTTCAAAAAAGAAATGTTCAAATCCAGTATGACTTGAAAATATAGCAGTTGGAAGTATACAGCCTTGAACCTTTAAAGCAGAAATAATAGGAAGGGCAACTGCAACGGAGCATCTTCCAAAGCCAGTAACATCATTAACTATAGCAATTTTTTTTTGCCTAATTGTACTCAAAATATCACATCCTTAAGAAAAAACTAAGGAAAATTAAAAAAATCCTCAGTTTTTAAGTAATATAAATTTTAATAAAATAAAAAATCTACCTAAATAAAAATTATAAAATAACCAATAAAAAAAAGCAAATTATTAAAAATGTACGGGTACATATACAAAAAAATTTAACTTTTTTTATATGTGATATAATGAAAGAGATTTTTAATATAAATTATGGTTTATAAGGAGGTGAATGTTATGAAGTATTTCTTTTTTGATATAGATGGAACATTAGCTGTAGGAAACACAGGAATAATACCTGAAAATACAAAAAAAGCAATAAAACTTCTTCAAAAAAATGGTCACTTTGTAGCAATTGCAACAGGTAGGCTTTATATAAATGCTATAAATTATTGTAAAGATTTAGGAATAAATAATTTAGTAAGTGATGGAGGGAGTGGAGTTACTATAAATGGAAAGCTTATAGGAGTAGAGCCTTTAGATTATAATTTATGTATAAATCTTTTAGAGGAATTAGATGAAAAGGGTATTGCATGGAGCATAAATTATAATAATGAATGTGTTCGCTATTGTAATAGAGAACAATTTATGAAAGAAATAGAGGATAGTTATACAAGAACTGAATTAAAAAAAGATTTAGATTTTCATAAAATAAAAACTATAAGAAAAATATATATAAGCTGTACAAAAGAAATGGAAAAGGATATAGAATCTTTAAAGTATTTAAGCTCTACAAGATTTCATGAAAGGTGTCTTTTTATAGAAAATGATGATAAATCTATAGGAATTAAAAAGGTTATGGATTATTTTAATGCTCCTTATAAAGATGTAGTAGTATTTGGAGATGAGTCAAATGATTTAAAAATGTTTCTTGATGAGTGGACAAGTATTGCTATGGGTAATGCCACAAAGGAGTTAAAGAAAAAGGCAGATTTTATAACAAAAAATTGTGATGATAATGGAATTGAATATGCTTTAAGACATTTTGGTTGGATATAATTTTATAGTTAATGAAAAAATTTATAAAGTAAATTGACAAAGTAGGTAAAAATGTATAAAATGAATTAGTAATGTAATAAATTGCGTTGAAAGGAAAGAGTACCTATATTATTCTTTAAGAGAGGTTTCGGTTGGTGTAAGAAACTAGTAATAGTATAGCGAAGGGAGTCCTGGAGCATAATTTTGAAAGCTGGACTTATGTCAAGAAGGGTGGAACCGCGGAATATTTTTCGTCCCTTTGTTTGGTATGAGTCTTTTTGTTTATATAATATTTTTAGGAGTTGATTTTATGAAGGCAATATTGACAGTAATAGGGGAAGACAAAGTAGGAATCATAGCAGGTGTAAGTGCTGAACTTGAAAAATTTAACATAAATATCCTGAATGTTTCACAAACAATTATGGATAATTATTTTACAATGATGATGATGACTGACATTAAA
>CACZYK010000044.1 GCA_902785295.1 uncultured Clostridium sp. | reverse complement strand
TATGGATACATTTAAAAGTTCTGCAAATTCTTTAGGTTTATAATTTTTTCTCAAATATAATCACCTCAGATATATTATATCATATTTGATTATATTTGAATATGTTTTTGATAACTATATAAATCCTCCTTTAGTATAATAAAAATCTATTAACATTATATTCTTTTTTACTTTATAAAAAAAGTATTCATTAATAACTTAAAAAATAATATTATTTCCTAATTATCAAAAAAAAGACCACCTTAAAAATTTTAAGGCAGTCTTTTTAAATTAATTATTTTTATTAAGCTCTTTTCTTTCTTAAGAAAACTATTAATCCAGCACTTAAGAACATAATACTTACAAATACTACTATTCCAGTATTAGAATCTCCAGTCTTTGTTCCATTAGCATTAGAATTTGTTCCATTGCTGTTTGAATTGTTTCCATTAGAAGTTGTTCCATTGTTGTTTGAACTATTTTCATTGTTATTTGATGAATTATTGTTGTTATCATCTATTGATGGATTATCTTTGTTGTTGTCATCTTCTGATGGATTATCTTTATTGTTATCATCTTCTTTGTCTAACTCTTCATCTAATCCTTTAAGTGCTAAAATAGCTGTTCCACCTTCTTGCATTCCAGCAAGTTCTATAGCTACTTCTCCATCTTTTAAAACAACATATTCTTTGTCATTGTTATATGCATCTACAAGAACTTCTCCTTCTTTAAATGAAGTTTTAACTGTTACATTATTAGCTTCATCACTAACATTTATTAATGTAAGAAGAGTATGTCCATTATAATTTCTTTCAAATGCTGAGAATTGTTCTTCATTGCTTCCAGCTATAGTTTTTCTATCACCTTTAGCAAATACTGATAAATATCTTTCTCTAGTATTTAAAAGTTTCTTATAGTGATTATAAACAACATTATCTTCAGTTGCCTTACTAAAGTCCATATCATAACGGTTGCCATCTTTGTTTTCCATTCCGTTTAATCCAGTCATTCCAAGTTCTTCACCATAGTAAACTACTGGAATACCCTTGTCAGTAATTTGAAGAGAGGCAGCTGTCATTTGTTTTCCTAAGTTATTATCAACTCTAGTTAAAAATCCATCTTCATCATGGCTACTTAAGAATTGTCCTAAAAGATAAGAGTTATTTAATTTTGATGCTCTTTCATCTAATGTCTTACTTGTATCTTCTACTTTACCATTTACAAAGTTAGTAGCATAATTTTTATATGAGAAGTCAAGTAATGCATCCATTTGTCCACTTTGTAATTGTCCACCATCTGTGTTGTAGTCTGCACCATAGAATTCACCAATCATCTTAAATTGAGTATTTGCTTTAGTTAATTCTGATTTTAATTCTTTCCAAGTTGCATCTTCAACGTGTTTTACTGTATCTACTCTAAAGTAATCAATTGTATTTCCTTTTTCTGTCTTAGCCTTATTTAACCAATCTAATTGCCATGCTATAAGCTTAGCTCTAACTGCTGGGTCTTCTGTTCTAAAATCTGGTAATCCTGATGAAGCATTAGTATAAATATCTCCACCATCTTCACTTCTAAGCATATCTCCAAAAAGTGCTTCTGTTCCATATCCAGAGTGGTTAAGAACTATATCAACCATTATTTTTATTCCATTTTCATGAGCAACATCTATAAGTTCTTTAAACTCTTCCATAGTTCCCCAGTGAGGATCTAATACTGTAAAGTCTTTTGCCCAATATCCATGATATGAATATTGTCCACCATCTTCTTCATAGCCTTGTGATACATCTGTATTTTCAACTATTGGACTAATCCATATTGTGTTTATTCCTAAACCAGTTAAATATCCATCTTTAATTTTTTGAGTAATTCCTGCAAAATCTCCACCATGATAAGTATATGGAGCTGTCTTGTCATAATTATTTCCATTTGGATCATCATTTGATGTATTTCCATTTAAGAATCTGTCTGTAAGTATTTGATATATGCTTGCTTCATCAAAATCAAAATCTAAATTGCTTCCAGATGAAACTTTAGTTTTTACATTAATTTCAAATGTAGTTTTATGTTCTTGTCCATTTACATCTACTACTACAACTGGAATAGTTTTAACTCCTGCTGTTGTGCTATCTGTTATAGCAATTGTTTGTCTAAACTTACCATTGTCTAATAAGCTTAAATCCATTTTAGTTTCTTCTTTACCACCTACTGATGATAAATCCATGTAAACTTTTCTTATTGAATCTTTATCTATATTTTTTCCTGTTAATTCAACTGAAACAACTGCATTATCTTTAGAAGTTACATTGTAAGGATCTACTGAAGCTTTTACACTTATATCTCTTACTTTGTATTCAAAAGTTTTTTCTTCACTTACTTTTTCTTCACCATCAACAACTTCAACAAACTTATATGAATAAGTTCCTTCCTTCATGTTGTCATTTAAATATGAACCTGTGAAATATTCATTTTTGCTATCATATTCCATTGGAACTTCTTTAACTGTTCCATCTTCATAAGTTACAACTACTTTAACACTTTCAACATTTTCTTGAGAATCTTTATTGTATAAATCATTGTCTCTAAATTCAAAATCAAATCTTCCTGGATTGATTTCTAATTCTTTTACTTGAGGTACTACAAACATATCTAATTGACCACTTGTTACAACAACTTTTGTAACCATTGCATTTGGGTCAACTTCTATATATCTATCTGAATCAACATCAACTTGTGCCCAATTATCTTTCATTACCTTAAATCCAACACTCTTACAATCATCAGATACATCAAATGTTGCAACTGCAACTCCATCTTTAACCTCAAAATCTACTTGTCCTTCTTTTAATCCTGTTGACCAGTTCCATAAACACCAGCCATCATAATTTCCATCTTCTCTTACATATTTTAATATTACTTTTTTATGTTCAACTACTTGTCCTGTTAAGTTAAATACTGAATTTGAACCACCAAATCCATCTCCTATAGAATCAAGAGCATTTGGATCTTGAAGCCAGTTACTTCCATCAACTACATATTTGTATACAATTTGTGTAGTTCCTTCAGCTGGTTCAAAAACTGCTGTCCATACTCCAAATTCATTTTTTGTCATTGGAGTTGCTGTTGAATCCCAACCATTCATATCTCCAGCAACTGATACAGAAGAAGCTGAATCATCTTTAAAACTAAATACAACTGTTCCATTACCATTTAATACTGGTGCTGAAGCAGAATCAAATTTTTGATAAGTAAATACAGAATTTCCATTTGCTATTTCTGTATTGCTTGGGTCTGTTACCCATTGAGTACCATTAACAACAAATTTGTATTGTACTTTGTCACCAGTTGAATATTTGCTTAATTCATCTTGTCCTATTGTAATAGTCCATAATCCTTCACCATTATTTGTCATTGCAAGTCCTGTTGGCTTCCAAACTTCATTTACAAAATCACCTGCTAAATATACACTTGAAGCGCTGATATCAGCATAAGAAAGTGTTACAGTTCCATCTCCATTAAATACTGGAGCATAAGCTGTTACTTTTCCTGGTACTTTTAAAGAAGAATTACTCTCTCCACCATCTTGGTTAAATGAACCAGTTGACCAGTCTGACATATCTGCTGTCACTTTATACTTATATTCATAAGTTTTACCCTCTTCAACATCAATAGTAGTTTCAAATACCCCATCAGTTCCTTTAGTCATTGGAATTGCTTCTGTCCAATTGTTCATGCCACCAACAAGATATAATTCATCTCCATCATATTTTACTCTAAATGTGGCAGTTCCATCTCCATTTAATGTAGCACCTAAAGCTTTAATTTCAAATGAACTATTTGGTGCTCCACCTGTTTCTCCAGCTTGGTTAAAGTCATTTCCCCAGGCTGCTTCTGGTGAAAACTTATATCCATAAGAACCTACACCTAACACTTCTGTTGTATAAGAGAATATATTGTCTTCTCCTTTAGTCATCTTTTGGAAATTCCATCCTGTAAAATCCCCATTAATATAAAGTTCATCGCCATCGTATTGATAACTTATTGTTACTGTTCCATCTGGATTAACTACTGGTCCTAAAGTTTCAGTAGCTGTAGCAATTAAGTTTTTTACTGGTATTAAACCTAAGAAAAATATAACTGCCATAACAATACTTAACTTATGCTTAATGCCTTGTTCTTTAAATTTTTTCATAAACTCTCCTCCTTATACAAACTTGTATAAAATTTCTTATACCAGTTAATTATAATCGTTTCCAAAATATTTCTCAACCATATTTAACAATAATTTTTTATTATTCAACTTATAAAATTTAAAATAAAGCTAAAATTTCATTATTAAGATACTATATTTAATCTTCTAATAATGAATGAAATTCCATAAAATAAAAGAGAGCTCTATGCTTTTTAAATACAAAGAGCTCTCTTTTATTAAACTTTATTATCAAGCTTAACAAGTTATTCATAGTTTATAAACTAATATAAATTTCTTATCATATAAAAAATAACTTTATTAAATTTTATATGTCTAAATTATTTTGACACTTTGAATAAAGTTTACCATCATGATAAGTTATTATTGCACTAGAATTATCTTCATTCCTATAAGAATAGAAGCTTCTTACATATCCATCCATTTGTTCTTCTGTTGTTAAAGTTCCTGAACCTGCAATTGCTTGTACCTCTTCAACAGTCATCCCTTCTTGAAGCTGATTATATTGGTCAATAGTTATACCTGTGCTTTCTCCTGTTAATAATCCTTGAGACATACTAACTATTTTTCCATCATCAACTATAACTGATATACTTCCACCATTTTCTAGTGTCCAGAAATATGTATTAGTATCTCCTTCAGTAACCAATTTATTAGGTTCTCCTAATTCTTTTACTACTCCATCATAATCTTCTCCAACTTTAACTTCTAAGAAATTATCATATGTAGCAGCTCCTTTATCTTCATGAAACACCTTTGTTTCTTTTTGTGCTACTGTAGATGTTGTTGTTTCATTTTTTCCTGCAGTAGTTGTTTCATCTTCTTTATTAGAACCTTTACATCCAAGCAAACCAAAGCATAATAATGCAGATGTTACAATGGCTATTACCTTTTTCATGTTCTCACCTCATAAATTTTTATAAAGCTATTATAATTCATACAAATTTGCTTCTTAAAATAAAAGCAGATTAAATATATTATTAATTTATCAGTTTATACACTTATTAGTCAAGTATGTAAATTCCTTTATTTTACAAAAATCATTATTTATTTACTTACAAATTTATTAATATTAAATATTCTTAAAAAATAACATTTTTATATAATTCTAATTTTTCATTATTATTCTAAATTTTAAAAAATATATTTGATTTTTTATTACTATATGATATAATATCAGTTGTCTTTGGGGTATGGCCAAGTGGTAAGGCGTCAGACTCTGACTCTGATTATCGTAGGTTCGAATCCTACTACCTCAGCCATTAAGTAGATAAAATCAATACTAAAATGTATTTGATTTTATCTCTTTTTTTATATAAAAATGCAAATTGAATACACAAAAAAAAGAGAATGCTTGTACACACTCTCCTTTTTATAAATTTCTTCCCCTTTTCAGTAACCCAAAATGAAATCATGTTTATTTTACTATAATATACATATTACGAAAATACTTCAAATAGTTTCTTAACATAATCTTTATATTAAAATTATTTTTCTTTAAATATCATAAATTATTTCTCTTGCTATTTCTTCTTTTATTGGAGTAGCAAATTGTCCATTTTCAAATTCAACTATATTTCCAATACCCTTTTGAATAACAAATCTAATCTTTCCATCTCTTACTTTTTTATCAGTATAAAGCTTTTTAACTAATGCCTCTCTATCAATATATTCTGGAACTTTAATTGGAAGATTTGCTTTTTCTAATAAGCTAATAACTCTATTTTTCTCCTCTTCTGTAACATATCCAAGTTTATAAGCAAGCTTAACCTCTGCTACAAGCCCAATTGATAATGCCTCTCCATGTAAAAGCTTATATTCACTTACTGTTTCAATTGCTCTTCCAACTGTATGTCCTAAATTTAAGATTTCTCTTAGTCCACTCTCTCTTTCATCTTTCATTACTACTTTATATTTTATTTTACAATTTTCTTCTGCAATATGTTCACAAACCTCTTGCTTTAATGCTAAAATTTCTTCTATGTTTTTTTCTATGTATTCAAAAAAGTTCTTATCGCTTATACAAGCATGTTTAATTGTTTCTGCAAGCCCACTATATATTTGACGTTTTGGTAAGGTATTCCAAGCCCTTATATCTATATAAACTTTTTTAGGCTGATTAAATAAACCTATAAGGTTAGTTGCAAGTGGAGTATCAACAGCAGTTTTTCCTCCTACAGAAGCATCAGCAGCTGATAATAATGTAGTTGCATAATTAATAAATGGTACTCCTCTTCCAAAGGTTCCTGCTACAAAGCCTGCTAAGTCAGTAACTACACCTCCCCCAATTGCAATAATGCAACAATCTCTACGATACCCTTTTTCTAACATTGAATCTTCTATTTCTTCTTTAGTTTTTCTTGTCTTACTTTTTTCTCCAGCTTCAAATACAAATAAATCTGCATTATATCCAGCTTCTTTTAATTTTTCATATATTTTTCCCCCATATAATTCCTTTACATTACTATCTGTTACTAATGCAAATTTTTTTATATTACCAACTAATCCTGATTTTAAATCTTTAACAAGTTTATCCTCTAAATTAAAACCTATTTCTATATCATAAGAATCATCAACAACTTTTTTTAATTCTACATTGAATATACCCATATTTTTCCTCCATTTTTGTGCTAATATTATTTTTATTATCATTATAATATACTTTTCTTACTATGTTTTTAAGTATATTATTATTCTTTATTACATAAAAAGCTGATTTTAATATATTTTTCAATTTATAGTATAAGATAGTACAAAAAAAACCACAAGATAAATCTTGTGGCCTTTAAGCTTTTCAAACTACTTTCTGTTTTGTTGAGCTGCTTTCTTTGCTTTTCTACATTTTGGACATCTCTTAGGATCATTTTCAAATCCTTTTTCCTTGTAGAATTCTTGTTCTCCAACTGTGAATACAAATTCTTCACCACAGTCAACACATACTAAAGTCTTATCTTCCATTTTCATTTCCTCCATATTTAAAGACCATTCGATTAATTAAGTCTCTAAATTAGGAGAGCATTATTATCTACTAAATCTTTAATTAAATTTTTTGTATTTCTACGGTTCTTATTCTACCATAGTTATATTTCTATTGCAAGTTTTTTTGTAACTTTTTTCTAGTCTCTAATATGATATTTTATAAAATTTTAAATTTCAGAATTGCTTTCTTCAGAGGTATTATTCTTTTGTTTTTCAATTGCATCAAGCTTTGCTTTTACAGCTTGAAGTTCCTCTTCACTTAATGTATCTAGTTTATCTAATATGTTTTCATCTTCCTTAGTTACTACTGTAACATTTACATGTTCATTTACTGCATCTTGTACTTTTGTCTTTATATTTCTCTTTAATTCTTCATTAAGTTCTTTTCCTTGTTCAACAGTAACTTGACCTTTCTTTACAAGGTCATCTATTAACTCCATTGATTTTTCTGATGTAACTGCAACTGCACCAATTCCTGCTAACATTATTTTCTTTAAATCTTCGCCTAAACTTTTTAACATAATAATCATCTCCTTCTTAATACATATTATATATCAAAAATTCTCTTTTTATCCACTTATTTTTCCATTATATTATAATTTAAAATAAAATTTTCTTTATTATGTGATATAATACTTGAGTGGAGGGGATGGTCTTGAAATACATAAATAAAATATTATTAACTTTTTTTATAGCTTTTATAATAATACTATCAGAAAAATACTCTGTTAGTGCTGATGTATCAAATAACAGAAATTTTTCTGAATATCTAGAAAACACTAATTATAATAAAACACAAAATAGTTCTTATGAGGTTATTAAATTAAATGACTACATGATTCCTGAAGGAGAGGAAGATGAAATTATAACTATTAATCCTTCTTCAGATAACTATAATGATATAGATAATGTTACAAATGAAGATACTTATGATGGTATGGATAATGTTACAAATGAAAGTACTTATGAACAGATAGATAATACTATAGATGAAAATAATTATGATAATACAACTAATAAATCTGAAGAATCTTCCTTAGAAACAGACTCAACAGATACACCAGAAAATAATATTGATTCTGAAACTTCTTCTACTGAATCAAACTTAGAAACTTCTACTTCTTCTGCTTTACCAGAGACAACTACAACAACAAGTACTTCTTCTGAAACATTAACAGCTAAAGATGAAACTAAAACAGTTACTCCTAGTTCAAACTCTTTAAACAAGAATACTAGTAATTCTTCGTCTGGCAATAGTAATACTTCTGAAAAAAGTTTTGATAGGTTTGATTTAGCTGTAGCCAATTTTATGATTTTTTTACTTTTGGTTGCCATAATTTTATATAAATTTTCTCCAAAATTAAAAGTTTTTATAAAATCAATAACCTCAGATAAAGATAAAGATGAAGTATAATTTTCTTATAAAAGGATTTGACTATTTATAATAAGCTGAAATTTTATATTTAGTTTTTCTGCTGCTTTCCTGCAAAGCAGCATACGATCTAAAAATATTTCAAAATAATCCATAACTGAAGAAATTTCTGTATTTATTTTTAAATTTAGTATTATTGCTTTTTTATCTTCTGAAATTGTTGTTGAAGATTCCTCTACTGCATAATTTACTCTATCATGTATATCAAATGTAGATAAATCAGAATTTCTTACACGAGACCTTCTTACATCAGTTTTATCTGCAAGTATTAATGCAGCTGCTACTGGATTTACAGCAACTGCAGTTCCTTCATCATGATTTCCTATAGCTGTTATTATAGTAGCAATTTCTTCTGGCTCAGCCCCTAATTTATCCAAAATACGAAATGCCATAACTGCTCCACTTTGAGCATGGTCTACCCTATTTATAACATTTCCTATATCATGAAGATAACCAGCTATTTGTGCAAGCTCTGCTTCTCTTTTTGAATATCCTAATTTTAATAATATATCCTTTGCCATTTCAGAAACTTTAGTAACATGTGCAAAGCTATGCTCTGTATATCCTAAAGCTATCAATGATTCATCTGCCTTTTTTATATAAGTTTTTATATGTTCATTATTTTTTATTTCTTCAAAAGTTATCATTAATTTTTCACTCCCATAGATATTTTTCTTTAATAATTTTATCTTATCCTACTTAGAAAAAGCAATGTAGTTATTTATATTTAACTTTTTTTAAATAATTATCTTTAAAAAAACTTGACCAGTTTTGCCAATAATTATATTATAGTTATATCAGACAGTAAAATAGGAGGATTATGTAATGAGTTTTACAAACATTAGAAAACTACCATCTCCTGAGGAAATAATAGATATGACTCCTCTAGCTGAAAACTTAAAAAAGGTTAAAGCTGAAAGAGATGAAGAAATTAAAAAAATATTTTCTGGAGAAAGTGACAAATTTGTTGTTATTATAGGACCTTGTTCTGCTGATAATGAAGATTCAGTATGTGACTACATAAACAGATTAGCAAAAGTAAATGAAAAAGTTAAAGACAAGCTTTTTATAGTTCCTAGAATATACACAAACAAGCCTAGAACTACTGGAGAAGGATATAAAGGTATGCTTCACCAACCAGACCCAGAAAAATCACCAAATATGGTTGAAGGATTACTTTCAATAAGAAAGATGTTTATACGTTCAATAAAAGAAACATATCTTACACCTGCTGATGAAATGTTATATCCATGTAATCACATTTATTGTGGAGATTTATTAACATATGTAGCTGTTGGTGCAAGAAGTGTAGAAAACCAACAACATAGACTTACTGCAAGTGGTGTTGATGTTCCTGTTGGAATGAAAAATCCAACAAGTGGAGATTTATCAGTAATGTTTAATTCTATTACTGCTGCTCACTGTAAACATGACTTTATATACAAAGATAATGAAGTAAGTACAAGTGGTAATCCTTATGCACATGCTATTATGCGTGGTTCTGTTAATAAGCATGGAAATAATATTCCAAACTACCACTATGAAGACTTATTAAGAGTTCTTGATTTATACAAAAAGCATGACTTCCCAAATCCAGCTGTTATAGTTGATGCAAACCACTCTAACTCTGGTAAAAAGTTTGGGGAACAACCTCGTATAGTACATGAAATTCTTCACAGCAGAGATTATAATCCTGAACTTAAGAAATTAGTTAAGGGAGTTATGATTGAAAGCTATATTGAAGATGGATGTCAAAAAATAGATGACCATATTTATGGTAAATCTATAACTGACCCATGTTTAGGATGGGAAAAGACTGAAAGACTTCTTTATGAAATTGCTGAACGTGTTTAGTTAAAAAAATAGAGCTGTTGCACAATTAATGTAATAGCTCTTTTAAATTTACTATTCTTTAAGCCTATCTATATATTTATTAATATATTCTGAATTTCCTTTGAATTCTTCAATAGATATTCCTCTTTTTTTCATATTTATAATAGCATTTCTTCTTATAACATTTTTTCCTCTCCACCCGCAAGATGTTTTACTTATCTTATCTTTAAAATATTTATTATCCATATTAGCATAAGTATATGGCTCTTCATTCATATACTCTAGCATTTCAAAGTCCTTAAGTGCTTTTCCTTCTAAATTTTCATTATAAGGACATTTAAGCTGACAAAAATCACATCCAAAAACATTTCCTCTTTTTTTAAGAAGATTTATTTCTTTATCATTTAGCTCTTTTTTCTGAGTTATATAAGATAAACAAATATTTGGATTAACTTTAGCCTTATTTATAGACTTAGTTGGACATTCTCTTAAGCATATATCACATTCTCCACACTCTTTATGATAAGAAATCATTTTAAAACTTCTTTTTGATTCAGTTTTTATCTCTAAATCAGTTATTATTTCTCCTAAAAATACATAAGAACCATACTTTTTAGTAATTATCATATTATTTTTTCCTATAAATCCAACATTACATAAATAGGCAATATATCTTTCAGGCAAAGAATTACTATCAACAAACCCTACTGCTCTTCCTCCTAAGCTTTCTATAAACTTACATATTTCATCTAGATATTTTTTTACCACTCTATGATAATCATATCTTTTAGTATATATAGAAAATCCATTATTACAATTAAAGTCTTCACTATTACAATAAGGAAAAGCTATTGATATTATAGTTTTTCCTTCTTCTAAGTATACATTAGGATTTATTCTTTTTTCTATATCCTTCTCTTCAAATTCATTTTCAAGATTATTCTCTTTTCTATAAACATAAAATTCTCTAAGTTCTTCAAATCTTCTACACTTTGTAAAACCAATAGTATCTAATCCTAGAGAATTACAAAAGGTTTCTATTTTTTCTTTAAACATCTTTGCTCCTACTATCTAATAACATTTTTTCTACTTATATTAAAAATGTTGCATAAAGTGGTACTGATTTTATGCCATTTTCAAATCCAAAATTTTTAGCTGATATTCTTATTGCATATGGTGGATTATATTTTTTTATATACTGCTGAAGACTTTTTGCCCTTACATGCTCTGCTGCTTTTACTTCTATAGGAATTATATTTCCTTCCTTATCTTGAATAATAAAGTCCACCTCTGCACAACCTTTAGACTCCCAATAATAAGGAATATATCCATTTGCATTTAATGCAAAACATACATAATTTTCAGTTAATGCTCCTTTAAAATCATTAAATATTATACCTTCAGATATGACTGCATTTGCAGGTATGCCAAACTTTGAACAAAGCAATCCTGTATCTGTCATATATATTTTAAAAGAGTTAAAATCACTATAAGCAGATAGGGGAAGTTTTCCCTCATTACATTTTATGCACTTTAATATTACCCCTGAAGATTTTAACCATTCTACTGGAGTCTCATATTCATGTGCTCTTGCTCCTGATTTTATTACTTTATATTGAAATTTTTTGTTTTCCTTTGCTAATTGTGCTGGAATACTATTAAAAGCTGCCATTATTCTAGTGGTTTCATAGGCAGTAGCATATTTTGCCATATCAGCTATATAAGAATCATTTATGTTTTTTTGAGTAGCAAGAACAAAATCAAAATCTCTTTTTTCTATATACTCCTGAACTACAGCTGGCATTCCACCTACCACTAAATATATTCTATAAAGGTCCATAGCTTTATTGTGCATTGATAATTCTATATCATTATTAAATGATTCTTTTATAAGCTTAATAAGCTCTTCTTCTTTCATTGCCATAAGAAATTCCTCAAAATCTAAAGGATATAAGGTTTTTATATCAACCTTTCCTACTGGAAAAGAATACTGTTCCCTATTTATAGCTACTCCAAGAAGACTTCCAGCTGCAATTATATGATATTCATTACATTGTTCATTAAAATATTTTAATGATGTTAATGCTCTTTCACAAGCTTGAATTTCATCAAAAAATATTAAGGTCTTTTCCTTAAAAATACTCTTTCCACAATTAATTGAAAGTTCCCTTACTATTCTTTCTGGATTTAAATCTCTATCAAATATTTTTATTAGTTCTTTATTGTTTTCAAAATTGAAATAAGCTACTGAATCATAATATTTTTTCCCAAATGTTAAAACAGAATATGTCTTTCCTACCTGTCTAGCACCTTGAAGAATTAGTGGCTTTCTATTGGAAGCTTTTTTCCATTGCAACAACCAACTCATTATTTTTCGTTTCATTTATTGTTACCTCTCTACACTTTTTATAAGATAATTATACTATTCACACACACTTTTTTCAATTTATATTATTACCTTAATACTTTTTTATAAACAAATACTACTATAAATATTTTCATAAAATAAATTTTTTTACATTAAGAATAATATGTGCAAAAGTAATTTTCATTTAAAAATATGTTAAATAAAACATCCTTTTGATTTATTTTACCTATCATTTTTATAATTTTAATGTATTTTAAATATAATAAAGGAAATGCTATTATTGTATTTGAAAGTGAGGTTTTATTGATATGAAGAAGAAAAATCCCAAAATTTTATGGCAATTATTTAAATCTATGTTTGTATTAAGTGCTGCACCTTTGGTGGTGACTTTGTGATAGTTTCTCTTATGAAAAAAAAGTTTGTTGAGGAGCTTAAATGGCTTGAAGAAGATGAAATGCTAGATATTACTGCAATAACTCAATCATCTCCAGGACCTCTTCCAATAAATGCTTCAGTTATTATTGGATATAGAATGTATGGAATTTTAGGAGCTTTAGTTGCTATTTTAGGAACAGCAATTCCTCCTATGGTTATAATTTCTATAATCTCTATCTTCTATACTCAATTTCGTGAAAATAAATATATTGCTATTGCTCTTCAAGTAATGCGTGCTGGAGTTGCTGCTGTAATTATGGATGTAACTATTAATCTTGCTAAAAATGTACTAAAAACTAAGAGCACTCTTTAAATAACTATGATGATAATTGCATTTATCTCTACATATTTCTTAGGAGTTAGTGCAATGGTTGTAATATTTGTATGTCTAGGAATAGGAATTTTAGATATTTTTATAACACATTTTAAATCAAAGGAAGGTGCTATGTAATGTTACTTCTTAAATTATTTTTTGCCTTTATTCAAGTTGGATTATTTAGTGTAGGAGGAGGATATGCTGCCATACCTTTAATACAAGAACAAATTGTTAATATATATGGTCTTATGAGTTTAGAAGAATTTTCAGATCTTATAACTATTGCAGAAATGACTCCAGGACCAATTTCAATTAATTCATCAACCTTTGTTGGAACAAGACTTGCAGGTCCTTTAGGAGCAATTATATGTACTCTTGGATGTATTATTCCATCATTTATAATATGCTTAACCCTTGCACATTTTTATTATAAATATCGTAACTTAGGCGGAGTTCAAACAGTATTAAGTTCACTTAGACCAGCTGTGGTAGCATTAATTGGTTCTGCTGGAGTTTCTATATTAATGCTTGCTCTTTTTCAAGCTGATTTTTCTTCATTCCAATTTAAGGATTTTCGTATAATTGAATTTGGACTATTTGTGATTTCATTATTCTTACTAAGAAAATATAAAGAAAAAATAAGTGCTATATCGATTATATTTGGAACAGGAATATTAGGAACAATTATATATGTATTAAAAGATTTTATAATCTAATAATATTAATAATAATCTTTAAATTATCAGATTTATAAGATTATTATATAAAGGAATACACGCTTAATGTAATTAATTTTTAAATGTTATAAAAATTGTTACTATATGGAAATTATATATTTTATTAAATTATGGATAGCTTGTTAAACTTCATTATTAAGTTTAACAAAAGAAACAAGTTTAGAAAATTCTTTTCCTTTAGTTGTAGCAAAGTGAATATATTATTTTGTCCTAACTTGGAGTTTGTCGATGGAAGAGCAAAATAATATATTCACTTTGCTCTTTTTATATTTCTTTATTAATGCATACATCTATAAATTCATTGATAGTTTCTGATATATATTTATTTTTATGATAAATAAGCTTTATTTCTCTTTTTATTTTTATATTCTTTAATGATAATATCTTTAGTAGCCCTTTTTCAACTTCCTCTTTTACAATCATCTTAGATAATAAAGCTATTCCTTTTCCTTTTATTACAGTATTTTTTATTGCTTCTGTATTAGTACAACTCCACTTTTTATTTAATTTTATACCTTTATTTATTAAAAATTGTTCAAGCTGATTTCTATCATTACTTCCTTCTTCTCTTCCTATAAAATCTTGCCCTTGAAGCTTTTCTAAATCAATAACATCATTTTTATATAAATCATTCTTTTTGCCAACAACAACCACAAGTTCATCTTCACATATAGGCTTTTTAATTATATCATCACTTTCAATTTCCCCTTCTACTAAAGCTATATCAAGCTCATTATTTAATATTAGTTCTTCTATTTCCGAAGTATTGTTTACAGTAACAAAAATTTCTATATTTGAATCCCTTTCTTCTAACTTTTCTAAAATATCATCTAAAAGACAAGTTCCTACTGAAACACTTGCTCCTATATGTATCTTTTTATTTCTCCCCCTTTCAATCATCATGGTTTCTAAATCATCAAAAGACTTTACTAAATGTTTTGCATAAGACAATAAATGTTTTCCATCCTCTGTAATATATAATTTTTTTGAAAGACGTTCAAATAACCTTACATTATAATGTTTTTCAAGCTCCATTATTGCTTGACTTATAGAAGGCTGAGAAATATATAAAACCTCAGATGCCTTTCTCATACCACCATATTCAGCTACTGCAATAAATATTTTTAAATGACGAATAGTCATAAACACTCTCCTTTTTTTATTTTTTGATTCCATTTACTCTTCCAATCTTAACATTACTTGTTGATGTAATATTAAGGTAAATTACTCTATATACACATAAACAATCCTTATATTTATAATAAATTAAATACTATAAATATAAGGATTGTTTATATAAATCTTCTTTTGTTTAACTATTAAATTATAAATTACTTTGAATTATCCTTCAAATATTTTTCTATACTATTAAATTTGGTTTTATAAAAAGATAAATAAATCATTATAATAAAGAATTATAAAAACTCTTTATTATAATGATAAATCTTTCTTTATATATAATTAAATTAGTTTTCTTACAATATAATATTTTACTTATATCAAATTTTATCAGAAAACTTGCATATATTATTTAAATAATACAAAATCACTTTCATTTGGATAATAAAGAACAGTTTGACCTCCACCATATTGTTTCATTCTTTTATTTGAAAAATTAGCAAGTTCTTTTAATGTAACATATCCGTCTGAATTAGAATCTGCTGGTAAATAATTTAAATTTCTATTACTAACAGAATTAGCTCTGCTCTCTAGAGTACCTATATCTCCTGGAAAATGCCCTGCCTTGTAATAAGAATAACCACTTCCATATGCCCAATAATCTGTTGCTATACTTATATCAAAAGCACCACTCATTTCAGAACCATTACAAGATGTTATCATTTTATATTTACTACTTGATCCAAATAAACCTAATGTGTTAAATACATTTAATTCAATAGATTTTCCTGAATAACAAGAATCTAACATTAAAACAAAAGTTCCTGGTATTTTATCTAAAATATTCTTTAATTCACTAGGAGAAATTCCTCCACCTATACCTACACCACCATCTGTTCCACCATGGCATGACATATATACATATGTTACATCAGAATCTTTTGTATTTAAATTTTCTATTTTATTTACTATGCTATACTTACTTGGACTTGAAAGACAAGTTGTTTGGATTCCCTTTGTTACAAAAAGATCTCTCATAAAAGCCTCATCTTTATCATTAAAATTACCTAAGCTTATAGCTCTATAAGTAGATTTTTCAACAAGCTTTACTTGTCTTAAATTTTCTTCAAATCTTCCAGCTGTTTCTCCATTTCTTACCCAATCTAGCCAACCATAATATGCTGAATGTGCTCTATAAACAACATCATACTTTTGAGCTAATTCACCAGTTAATCTAATTTGTATTGCTTGAGCATCTACCCTTGCACCATTTAATGCTGTGTTACTTAATTGTCCATTACTTACCCAATTTAACCAACCAAAACCTTGAGAATATGTTCTATATTGTATTGATGACCCGTTTGGTGTATTTTCCACATAAATTGAAAATCCTTCTGTTGGTTTAGATTCTCCTGTTGTTCCTGCTGTTTGACCATCCCATACCCAAGATTGCCATCCAATATTTTTTAGACATGCACAATAAACAACTCTAGGTATACTTGCAGCACTAGCATTAATTGTATTAACTTCAAAAGTAAGTGTAAATAGTATAACTATTGACATTATTAATGTTAATACTTTTTTTGACATTCTTTTTTTCATTTTCATTCCCCTTTTAATTTTATTGATTTTGTTAAGTTAATATTATATAAACAAATACTCCTGTAAAAATATTCCCCCTTGCAAGGAGCAATTGTTATGCATAGCTATTTATACTTAAGAAAAATCCATTAAAAAACAAAGACTATCCAAGATATCCTATTTACCAAAAAGCAACTTATATTTGTTAAATGGGATGCTTGTCTATGTTTTAAATGTAATGAGTAAAAATATAATTATTCTTTTAAGTTACCAATTAGATTACTTAAATCTTTTTACCTTAAAATAAAAATATCTTTTGAAAAATTTAATTAATAAATTTTTATTTTCTTTGCATTTTTTTACTATACATATTTATAAAATTTTATTTTCATAATAACTCAACGAATTTAATTGTAATATAAACCCATTAATATATCAATTATTTTCTTTTTATAGAATTAATTAAAATATATGATATATTTTCCTCATTTTATATTTTATTTTTAAAACTATAATAATATATTTTTATTTTTAGAATTCTATTACAATTAATCTTAATAACGATATTATTAATCAAATTTGTTTTACAAATAACTCAAGAAGTATTGCTCCAACTAACACAATATAAATCTTTTTATATAAGAAAGCTACCATAACCATGTTTTAAGCACAAAAAAATAAAGTGTAAACCCTAATCTAGGTTTACACTTTTGCCACTTGTTTGATAATAAAATTTTTAACTATTTTTGTCCAAGAACTAATGCACTTATACCTTCTATTGCTATAGATTCCTTTACTATTTCTTTAGACTCAGAAGATGCTAAATTCTTATTAACTAATAAGTCCCATTTTCCTTCAAGCTTTATTTCAATGTTATTTTTTGAAGCATTAAATATAATCATTACTTTATTCCATTTACCTTTTGTTTCAGCTTTTATTGTGCATCCAACAACTTGTTCTGGTAAATTATCTATCCAATTTATGTTTTCTAAGGAATATTTACTTAAATCATAGAAATTTTTTAATTCTTTTCTTAAAGCTATAAGTCCTTTATAGTAATTCATTAAATCTTCAAAGTCATACATTCTGCTCCAATCAAGTTTATTAAGTTCTTTTGAAAGATTATAGCTATTGTCTTCTCCAAACTTTGTTCTTCCTGCTTCTTCTCCTGCTTGCATAAATGGTATTCCATAAGATAATTGAACAAAGGCTGCTCCAAGCTTATTCATTGAAAGTAATTCTTCATCCTTAGTTTCATAATCCTTGTTTTTCTTAACTGAATCTACTAGTTTATCCCAGAATGTACTATTATCATGTGCTGATACATAGTTTATTATTTGGTTAGGTTGTTTTGGTTGTTCTTTATAAGAAGCATCAATTAATCCACAAAAAGCTCTTTTTATTTTTTCTTCAAATCCAACTCCACCATTTACAAAGCCTGGTGATTCTAATTCATTGAACTTTCCTTTTGCAGCATCTCTTGTATCATCATTAAATATAGAAATTCCATCATTTAAATCTCTTATTGCATCTTTAGTTGCTGGCTTATATCCTTTTTTAAAGTTACTTGGACCAGCTGACCATGGTTCTCCATATATTATAATATCTTTTCCATTTTCAGATTTATTTATTGCTTCTCTTATTAAATTCATAGTTTCTGTGTCATGTAATCCCATTAAGTCAAATCTAAATCCATCAACATGATATTCATTCATCCAATATAATACAGAATCTATCATATATTTTTGATACATTCTTCTTTCACTTGCAGTATCATTTCCACAAGCTGAACCATTACAATATGTTCCATCTTCCTCTTCTCTATAATAATAATAAGGAACTGTTTTATTAAAATTTGAATCTAATGAATAAGTATGATTATAAACAACATCCATAACCACAGAAAGTCCTGCTTTATGAAGAGCTTGAACCATCTTTTTAAATTCTGTAATTCTTACCTCTCCATTAAATGGGTCAGTTGAATATGAACCTTCTGGAACATTATAATTTACTGGGTCATATCCCCAGTTAAAACCTTCATTACTGCTTTCATCTACAGAACCATAATCAAAAGAAGGTAGAAGATGAACATGAGTAATTCCTAATTCCTTTAAATAACTTAAACATGTAGGATGAACATTATCATTTTTTAAAGTAGTATTTTCTTCAGTAAAAGCAAGATATTTTCCTCTATATTCTTTTTTAACTCCTGAATTTATATCATTTGAAAAATCTCCAATATGAACTTCCCATATTTCAGTTTCATCTAATGGGTAAACAACATGCTTATCATCTTCCCATCCTTCTGGATTTGTTCTTGATAAATCTACTACCATACTACGTAAGCTATTTACTCCACAAGCTTTTGCATAAACATCACCAGTTTCATTAGTAGTTCCGTCAGCATTTATAGTGTAAGTGTAATATGATTTATGTAAGTCACCTTCAACTTTTACAATCCATACACCTTTTTCATCATATTCCATTTGAAAACTTTCTTTTATTATACTTTTATCTCCATCTTTATATATATTTAAAACTACATCCTCTGCTGTTGGAGCCCATACTTTAAATATAGTTTCATCTTTACTATAATTTGCTCCTAAATCATTTCCTTCATAGCAATACTTTTCCTCAAATTCCTTTGATTCAAAAATTTCACGCCAAGCCTTACCTAATTTCTTTGTTGTAATAAATTCTCTATTTTCTAAATTATCCAATACCATTTCCTCCATATTTTTATTTATACACATTATAATTTTAACATATGTAACATTAAATATAAAAGTATGAAATGTATTAATTTATTAAAATTTATAGATAGCTTTTAAATAATATACTTTAATAGTTTTATGTTTAATATCAAAGCAATACCTCCTAAAATAATAAAGGAAATAACTAAACCTAATAGTTGACCTATTGGTAATATTATTCCTAGAGAAATTTGTACTATTGTTTGAAAGATTACACATAATCCTACACAAGTAAGAGCTGTAAATAATATTGATGCTAATTTATATGCTGTTTTATTTTTCTTCCATAACAATATCCCAACTGTAACTGCTGTTGGTAATATAATTCCTAAATCTAAGACAAATGTAGGTTCAGTAGTATATATTTCAATTATCTCCATTGGAGTTCCACTAATAATTGTAGGAATAATAAACATAAGCCAAACTAAAACTGAGCATCCCCCAATAATTAAAAAAATTGAACTTCCTTTTAAATGCTTTAAATATATCTCTTCTTTAAAACATTCACTTTTTATAATATCAATAAGATTAAAAATAGTTGAAAATAAAGCTGATGAAAAGTAAATTAAATAAATAGGAAAAAGTCTATTAAAGCTTACACCCATTATTAAACAAATAGAAGCATACAATAAAGTACATACTAAACCTGCCTTAACTATTTTTCCCCATTTTATTCTATTTTCAAAAATTATTAATAAAATAACCATAATTGAAATTGCAAGCACTACAATATCAGTTCCCTTTGTGGCTCCTACCTTTAATATTGAATTGTAAGCATAAATTCCATCACCATACAACTCAATTTGTTCTCCATAGATATTTTTAACAGAAAAACTCTGTCCACCATTTGAATAAAATATTCCTATACTTGAAGAAATAATAGCAAATATTGAAGTTATAAATGATAAAATATTTTTTATGTCCTTCATTAATAATCTCTCCTATATTTTTATAAAGAATTTATACATTCTAAAATTCCTTTAATATTATCCTTATTTGTAAAATCTATAGGCTCATCATATGCTTTTAATAAATCTTTCTCATCTTCTGTTGGATTTTTTTCACTTTGAAGTTTCTTTTTTAACATTGACATTAAGATTTTATTTCCAAAACTAAGCTTTGAATAATCAAATCCACCTCTTAAATAAAATTTATGAATAACATTTCTTTGTTCTTCAGTAAATGTAGCTTCCCAAACTTTATTCATTTCCTCAGCTCTTCCTGGATTAGAGCCTGTTGCATAAACAATTATATTTTTGCCTTTTAACTCTTGAAAATTCTTCTTTATTAAATCTATTCCATTTATCATTGTGGCATATAATCCACCACCATAAATTATGGTATCATAATCTTGAATATCACTTAATTTTAAGTTTTTATTTTCTTTTATATCACACTTAAGCTCTTCTGCAATCCATTCTGCATATTTTTTTGTATACCCTGATTTTGATTTATAAATTACAACTGTTTTCATATTATTTACCTCTTTATTTTTAATTTTTTATTCCATTGTAAGTAACTTGTTACATAGTTTCTCTTGTGCCTTATGAAAAATTTTCATTTCTTCTTCATCAAGACAAGAAAACATATCAAATACAAAATCCCAATTTCTTTTAGTGTCTCTATCTCTAACTTTAATAGCTTTTTCAGTTTTCTTAATCCTTATAGCTCTTCTATCCTTTTCATCTTGCACAATTTCTACAAAACCCTTTTCTTCAAGCTTATTAACAATTTGCTTCATATTTTGATGAGTAACTCCAGCTAAGTTTGCCATTTCTTTTAAAGTTGGAGCTTCTTCAAAAGCATCAATCATAGTAAGTGCAAGCCACTGTTTTGCTGTAATTTCTTCTAAGCCTTTATCCATTATTGCTTGAAGCCTATTAGCTAAAATAAAAATATTAACATAAGCAATTAAACGTTTGTCCATATTTTCAAAATCGTACATAATATCCTCCTTAATTAAGTAATATATTACCTATATAGGTATTATACTACCTAATTTATTTTTATGTCAATTTGCATATATAAAAAAAGCATAGTGAATATATTATTTTGCTCTTCCGCCCTGCTAGCTCCAAGTCAGGACAAAATAATATATTCACTATGTTCTAACTAAAGGAAAGGAAATTCTTAAACTTGTTTCTTTTATTAAGCTTTATCATTAACTTAGCAAGTTATCCACAGTTTTCAAAATATATAATTTCCTAATAGAATAAAAAAAGGAGCTATCGAATCAGCAAATATTCACACAATATACATTATATATTGTGATTGAAATTCTTTGAAAAATAACTCCTAATTACAATTTAAAATTTTTAATATATACTTTTACTTAAATAACACATTATAAGCTATTCTTGCAGCATCTTCTATACAACCATCACATGAGCGAAGAACAACATTTGTATCAACACCTTTTAGTTCTCTACATATAACAGAAGTATTTTTTTCTCTAAATTCTTCAACTATTTCCTTAGATAACTTATATGTACTAGCCTTTGTTGTTGGATTATTAATATCCCCACTACTTTCTTTTAATCCAGCTAACATAATAGCTCCTGATAAAGCTCCACATGTGCATTGCATTCCACCCATTCCAAGTCCAAAGCCTTCAGCCATTTTAAAAATTGTATTTTCATCCATTCCAACTACTTCACTATAAGCACAAGCCACAGCCTGAGCACAATTAAATCCCTTTCTATGATTTTCTAATGCTTTTTCTACGAATTTTTCCATTGTATCCTCTCCTAAAAAAATATACATATATTATATACCTTTTTTAAAAATCATACTACCTCAAAATATCTCCCTTAAACTTACAATTACTCCAACAGTTCCATATAACAATAAATTAAGGATTATGCTATAATATAAGGCAGAGTGAGTATATAAAAAATAAAGCATTGGAGATGATTTAATGGACAAAACAAATGAATTATTTGAACTTATGACTAAACTATATTCTGAAATGCAAAATATGAAGATTGAGATGCAAGATATGAAGTCTGAAATGCAAGACATGAAGTCTGAGATGCAAGATATGAAATCTGATATGAACGACATGAAATCTGAAATTAAAGATATGAAATTTGAGCAAAATAAAACTAATGAAAGGCTTGATTCTCTTCAAAATGATATGAATTCTGGATTTAGTGAAGTTAATACACGAATTGATAATCTTTCAAATGGAATTGGGGATTTGATTACTAATGAAGTTTCTGATGAAATATCTAAACAACTTAATGGCATTAAATCATGAATCCTTACTTGCTTCTAACATTTGTTCTTTTGATATTTTACTAAAGTCTATCTTATACCCACATTTTAATGCTAACTCCCTAATAAACTCTCTTTGTGTTCTTCCATTTCCTTCACGAAAAGGATGCAAAGCATTAATTTCAGAAAAATAATATGCTATTTTTGAAATGAATTCATCATAATTAATACTTTCTAAACTTTGCAAATTTATTTTCTTAAATATTTCTTCAGCTTGAATATGAATAAATTGTACTTTACAAAACATGTTGCCTTTAGCTATATCAACTGTTCTAATTTCTCCTGCCCAATCATAAATATCTTGAAAAATATATTTATGAATTTCTTTAAAATGTTTTAAATCAAAATTTCCTTCTATAGGAACATCTATTAAATCAGAAATACGAAGCATTGTAATCTTTCGTTCTGCTTCTTGCAATTTTTCAAAATCATGTATATTTAATTTGTTCTTTAAAACATTAGTATTTTGATAACAGTAAGACGTATCACTCATCACTATGCTCCTGATATTGTAAAATTAAATTTTTTCTTAAAATTTCTCTTGATGTCTTATTTGTTCTGTATGATTTTAATAACCTAATATCCTCATCTGTCAAATCCATGTTCTCTATTGACATTGTTGCTTTTACTTGCTTAATAGCCTCATTTTCAGAATATACATCTCCAAGTTTAATTTCAAATGGTATACTATGAGTTATAATAATTTGTTTCAATAACATATTAAATACTGTTGATATATTAGTTCCTAATTGCTCTAAAATTTCACCAGCTTGTATTTTATCCTCTTCCTCTGCTCTTATTTGAATACAAGTTTTAGCCATAATATACACCTCCTATATATTTATTATATGACAATGTCATTACAGTATCAATATATATTACTATATTTAATTGTAATAATTATTTTAATGGTGATATAAGTAAAAATATCATAACTACAAGATAAATGATGTGCTTTAAATATTAAATAATATATAGATATATTAAAAAACTTTAACAAAATATATTACTCTCTATTCTTCGCCAAGCTCCTCGAATGCTCTACGGCCAGAGGTGACACC
>CACZYK010000043.1 GCA_902785295.1 uncultured Clostridium sp. | reverse complement strand
GATGCAGTAAATTTAGCACGTTCATTAAGATTACTAGAAACTTTAGGAGTAATAAAATTAAAAGAAGATGTTGATGCTACAAAGGCAACAACAGCTGATATTACTGAAAACAAAAAGAATTTAGAATTTGTAACTTTAGATGCAGCACAAATTTCTAGAAGCCTAGATAGTGTAGCAATAGGAGTAATTCCAGGAAATTATGCCATAGCAGCAGGACTTGATTTTGGTGATGCTTTAGGAGTTGAAAAGCTTGCAGAAGGTTATAAAAATGTTGTTGCAGTTAGAGCAGAAGATTTAGATAGTCAATTAGGAAAGGACTTAAAGGAAGCAGTAGAATCAGAAGAATTTTATAATGCAATCACAGAGGAAGGAAGCCAGTTTAAAGCATTTGACAGACCAGATTGGTGGATTGAAAAATATGGAGATAAATAGCTAAGTTTATAATTCAAAAAAGAAAAAAGACTTAGTTTATGTTTTAGGGAGGGTAGTTATGATTGAATTAAAGAATATAGATGTTGTTTTTAAGCAGAAAAAGCAAGAAAGTAAGCATTAAAATTGAAAAAGGTGAAATATTTGGAATAGTAGGGTCAAGTGGAGCTGGTAAAAGCACTTTAGTAAGAGTTATTAATTTACTTCAAAAGCCAAGCAAAGGACAAGTTCTTATTAATGATGTTGATATAACTAATTTTAAAGGAAAGGCTTTAAGAGAAGTTAGATTAAAAATGGGAATGATATTTCAACATTTTAATTTAATAAGTGGAGCTACTGTTTATCAAAACATTGAATTTTCTTTAATTGCAAGCAAGTATCCTAAAGAAAAAATTGAAAGTCGTATAAAAGAATTATTAAAACTTGTAAACTTAGAAGATAAAATAAATGTCTATCCATCAAGCTTAAGTGGTGGACAAAAGCAAAGAATAGCAATAGCAAGAGCCTTAGCAAATAATCCTGAAATACTTCTTTGTGATGAAGCAACTTCTGCTTTAGATTTAGAAAATACTGAAGAGGTTATAGAAACTTTAAAGAAGATAAAAAAGCAAACTAATATAACAATAGTTTTTATAACTCATGAAATGGATGTTGCAAAAAAATTATTTGATAGAATTGCAGTAATGAGTCATGGAGAAATAGTGGAGGTAAATGATACTTATTCTATATTTACAAATCCACAACATGAAGTAACAAAGGGGCTTGTATCACGTATTCTTAACATTGAAGTACCAAAAGAAATAAAAGTTTTAAAAGATGAAGAACTTATAAAAATATATTATGTTGGTGAAGGTGCTTATAATCCAATTATAAGTGAAATAGCAAGTAATTATAAAATTGAAGTTAATATTATTCATGGAAATATTGATTATATTCATGGAAAGCCTTTTGGAATACTTCTTTTAAAGATAAAAGGAAATGAAGAAGATAGAGAAAAGGCTAAAAAATATATAGAAGAAAATGTATATAAACTTGAAGTTATTAAATAGAAAGGATGTGGTATAAAAATGAATAGTACAATAGAAATTTTACAAAGAGAACTTTTAAAAGCCATTGGAGAATCAGCAGAAATGGTAGGGTATGCATTATTTGCTTCATTAATATTTGGAACACTATTAGGGCTAATTTTATACTTAACATCCAATCCTTTGTTTTTAAAAAATAGATTAATAAATTCTATAACAGGGATTATTATAAATGTTATTCGTTCAGTACCTTTTATAATTTTAATGGTTGTATTAATACCACTTGCAAAGCTTATTGCAGGTACAAGTGTAGGTCCTAAAGCAGCTTCAATTTCATTATCAATAGCTTCTATAGCCTTTTTTGCAAGACTTGTAGAAGGAGCGTTAAGTGAAGTTGATAAGGGAGTATTAGAAGCAGCAACAGCTAGTGGAGCTAGCATTTGGTTAATATTAAGAAGAGTTGTTTTTGTAGAAGCCTTTCCAGGGTTTGTAAGAGCTACCACTGTTATGTTTGTAAGCCTTGTAGGATATTCAGCTATGGCAGGATTAGTTGGTGGTGGAGGTATTGGAAATTTAGCAATACAATATGGATACTATCGTTATGAAACTGGAGTAATGATTGTGACTGTCATAATTTTAGTTGTTTTAGTTCAATTAGGACAAAGTTTAGGAGATTTTTTAGCTAAGAAAGTTACTAGAAAGTAGGGATGTAAAAATGGAGGAACTTTATAAAATAATAAAGGATAAAGAAAGAGTTATTATAGGAAATGTTGAAGACAAGTATTTAACAGATACTCTTTGTAGATTAAAAGGAAAGGCAGATGCTGTAGTTTTCCCTTTAAATACAGAAGAAGTAAGTGGAGTTTTAAAATTTGCAAATGAAAATGAAATTCCAGTAACTCCAAGAGGGGCAGGAACAAATTTAGTAGGCTCAACTGTTCCTTTAAATGGTGGAATAGTATTAGATTTATCTAAAATGAATAGAATATTAGAATTAGATAAAGAAACATTTACTTTAACTGTTGAACCTGGTGTTTTATTAAAAGATGTTCAAAGCTATGTTGAAGAAAGAGGACTATTTTATCCTCCAGACCCAGGAGAAAAAACAGCTACAATTGGAGGAAACATAAGCACAAATGCTGGAGGAATGAGAGCTGTAAAATATGGAGTTACAAGAGATTATGTTAGAGGACTTGAAGTTGTTTTAGCAGATGGACAAGTTATTGAAATTGGTAAAAAGGTAATAAAGGACAGTTCAGGATTATCTTTAAAAAATTTAATAATAGGTTCAGAAGGAACATTAGGAGTAATTACAAAATGTATGTTAAAACTTATTCCAAAACCTAAGATATCATTAAGTGTTTTAGTTTCTTTTGATAGCTTAAAGCGAGGAATAGATACAGTAATAAATATTATACAAGAGAATGCAAATCCTACTGCCATTGAATTTATAGAGAGAAATGTAGTAGAACTTGGAGAAAAATATTTAAATTTAAAATTCCCAGACCCAAATGCTGTAGCATATATTCTTCTTACTTTTGATGGAGATAGTTTAGATGAAATAGAAAAGAATATAAACAAAGTAAAAAAGGTTGGAGAAGAAAAGGGAGCATTAAATGTTTTAGTTTTAGAGGATGAAGAAACAATAAATAATGTATGGAAAATAAGAGGTGCTCTTGTAAAATCAGTAGAAGAGGTATCAGAACAAGAACCTGTTGATATTGTAGTTCCAATAAACAAAACAGCAGAATTTATTTATTATGTAAATGAGGTACAAGAAGAAACAGGAGTAAAAATGATAAGCTTTGGTCATGCAGGAGATGGAAATGTTCATCTTTGCGTTATAAGAGGAGATGTTATGGAAAAAATATATGACAAAGCCTTTGAACTTGGAGGACTTCCTTCAGGAGAACATGGAATAGGAATAAGCAAAAAGCCATATTTCCAAAAACAAGCAGATGATATAAATTTAAATGTAATGAAATCAATAAAAAATGCCTTAGATAAAAAAGGAATTTTAAATAATAACAAGGTATATCTTTAATGAAATATTTTAAAGAAGAGAAATATTAAAAACAAATTAAGATTGGCTATGGTATGAATTTATTATTTTGCTTTTTTAGCCATACTTGTTCAAAGTAAATGCAAAATAATAATTTTTCTATTCCATAGCCTTATATTATGAAATATATTCATTTAGCATAAGTTGAATTTCTTCATGAAGTCTATGAAGCATATTTAATTCTCCATTTAAATTTTCTGATGTTTTATCAGCAATTTCTTCACAAATATTAATAACATCTTCATATTCACTAGGATTAAGAAGCTCTAATTTTTTCTCAATAGGATATGGAAATTCATATTCATCAGTAATATAGCCATAAGCTTCTTCAGCTTTTTTGGTTTCAATAATATTTTTAATTATAATTTCTAAATCATCATTATTAAGATTATACAACACAAAACCCTCCTATTTAATAAATATGATGATTTAATTATAAATTAAGAATTTAAGTTTTGAAAGAAAACTATATTATTTTTCTATTACTTTATGCTAGCTTTAGGCAAGGATAAAATATTATTTCTTAATAATATAAAAAAATTATAAAAAATTTTAAAAAAAGTATTTACAAACAAAAAAATATATAGTATTATAATGAAGTCGGCTGGCGAGGTCGAAATAAAATAAAAAAACAGTTATTAAGTAACTGAATGTAACGAGCAGGTATCGTATATCGGTAATACTCCAGCCTTCCAAGCTGGAAAGGTGGGTTCGATTCCCACTACCTGCTCCATTATTATGTGGTTTACTAGCTCAGTCGGTAGAGCACTTGACTTTTAATCAAGGTGTCCGGGGTTCGATTCCCCGGTAAGCCACCACAAAAAAGGCTTTAGAGTTTTCTAAAGTCTTTTTTTGCATAAGAAATTATATATTAAAAACATATATTTCTTTATTTAGCTTTTCATTAAATATCATTTTTATTTTTCATTACATTATCTCCTAAAAATATTTTTATAAAAATTATAGTAGATTTACACAAAATTTTCTATAGTCAAATAATATAGAAAATTAATTAAAATATATATTAATTTTGTAAAATGAATATATATTTTTAATAATTTTGTAATAAAAATGTTGTAATATAAAATTATAAACTAAATTTGTCTTATTTAAATAGCATTAGTTTTAGTGGTATATAACAAGAAAATGTACTAGCCTAAATAAATTTTTTATTTATAATAAGACTTTAATTGGTGGGGTGTATATTTATGATAAAGAAAAAAGTAGCAGTTATATTATTATTAGCATCTATCATATCACCAGTGAAAGCAAATGCAATAGAATTATCTAGAGATAAAAGTATTACTGTTGAAGATGCTTATCAAGAAAAAACTTTAAAGGAAAATAGAAAAGTAAGCTTTTCTTCTAATTCTATTATAACATTAAAGAAAGATAAGACTATCTCTGGAAGTATTGGTGATGGTAAAAATATAAAAAAGGTTACATTATATATTAATGGAGAAAAGTTTCAAGAGGTTTCAGTAGATTGTAATGATGAAGTTTATAATTTTTCTTTAAAAGCAAATTACAAAAAAGCTATAGAAAAAGCAGAAGCTACAGTTGAAGCAGAATATAATGATGGAACTGTTATAAAAGGGAATCAAACCTTAGAAACTGAAAATATGGAAGTATTGGGAACTGTAGATTCTTTAAAAAATGGTGACACTTTAACTTCTGATAAAATTCAAGTAAGAGGATGGGCAGCAGGTCGTGGAGGAATAAAAAACATAAAAATTTATTATAATGATAAGCTTGTAATAGATTCAATAGCAAATGAAAGAAGAAGTGATATAGATACAGTATATCCATCATATGGAGAAAGCAATTGGGGATATGATTATTATGTTACTAGAGATAATTCTGTATCAGTTCATAAAATAAAGGTAATAGCTACTATGGAAGATGGGACAAGCGATTATTGGAATAGAACCTTAAATTCTAACTCTCTTCCTATGAGAGGAACAATAGATTCTCCACAAAATGGTAGTGAAATTACTGGAAAATATTTAGAAGTAAGAGGATGGCATTTATCATCTTCTAAGGCGAAAAAAGTAGAAGTATTTATAAATGGAAAGCTTATGGGAGAAGTAACTTCAAACACATCAAGACCAGATGTAGCTCAAGCATTCCCAAAGTATAATAATGAAAACTCAGGATTTGATGGTAAGATTAATATCTCAAATGAAAGTAATGGAGAAAAGACCTTAAGAATAGTTGTAACTAATGAAGATGGAACAACAGATGATTTTATAAGAAAAATCACAATAAAAAAGCCAGATGAAAAGCCTATTAGAGCATGTTTAGATACTCCTAAAAATGGTAGTGTTATTAGTGAAAAGTATTTAAATATAAGAGGATGGCATTTATCATCTTCTAAAATGAAAAAAGTAGAAGTATTTATAAATGGAAAATCTATGGGACAAGTAACTCCAAATACCTCAAGACCAGATGTAGCAAAACTCAGGATTTGATGGTAATATTAACATTGCAAATGAAAGCAATGGAGAAAAGACCTTAAAAATACTTATAACTAATGAAGATGGAACAACAGATGATTTTATAAGAAAAATTACAATAAAAAAGCCAGATGAAAAGCCTATTAGAGCATGTTTAGATACACCTAAAAATGGAAGCGATGTTAGTGGAATGTATTTAAATATAAGAGGATGGCATTTATCATCTTCTAAAATGAAAAAAGTAGAGGTATTTATAGATGGCAAATCAAAAGGACAAGTAACTCCAAATACCTCAAGACCAGATGTAGCTCAAGTGTTCCCAGAGTATAATAATGAAAATGCAGGCTTTGATGGTAAGATTAATATTGCAAATGAAAGTAGTGGAGCAAAGACTTTAAGAATAGTTATAACTAATGAAGATGGAACTACTGATGATTTTATTAGAACAATAAATATAAAAAGACTTGATAATATAAGTCATCTTGATGAACCAACAATAGATTATGATTATTATAATAATAGCATAACATTAAGAGGATGGGCTTTGTCTGGCTATGGTGTAAAAGGAATACATGTATATATAGATGATAAGTTTTATAAAGCAATATCAGTAAATGAATACAGACCAGATGTAGCTAGAGTATATCAATCTTACAATGAGGAAAATAGTGGTTTCTCAATTACAATACCTATGAGTGGATTAGAAACAGGACAACATCAAGCAAAGATATATGTAATAACTGGAAATGATCAACTTTTTCATCCTACAATAATATCTGGAGAAGATAAAAAACCTAAAAACACAGTAAGCTTTTATAATAATAATTTAAATGTTAATAGCTATACATACTATGGTGGAGGTGGTTGGAGAAGAACAGTTCTTGACCATGCCTTTGGAATGAGAGGAGTACCTTATTATTTAGGTGGAAACTGGAATAATGCTAAATATGTAACATACTCAGGAGGTAGCTATCATTTTACTCCAGTAAGTGAGTTGCCTAAAACAGGAGCAGTTCCTGGATATGGACTAGACTGTGCAGGCTTTGTACAAAGATGCTATAAGATGGCAGGTATTTCTATAGGAAAAACTACATGGGAAATATTGCCACAAGTAAAAAGAACTTACACTCCTCAACCAGGAGATTTATACTTTAAAAATGACTTAGACCATGTAGGAATATATCTAAAAGATAATGGAGATGGAACCTTTACTTATATTGATTGTAATCAAACATGGGAAGGCGAATTAAAAGAAAATAAAGTAAGAGGAAGAGTTGAAGTAAGAAGAGAAAAAAAGGTTAAAGATTGTGTGTTCTATACACCTTATTAAAAATATTTACTATATAAAATAGAAAAAAAGAGGGAACTGTCGTATAAAAAAATTTAATCACTATGTATAGTATATTTTATCATTTACTACAGCCAAGGGGGGACAAGCACCCCTCCTTTTAATCACCATATATAGTGCATTTTATATAACTAGAATGCTATATATGGTGTGAGAATTTGCTAAGGCGACAACTCCTTCTTTTTTATGTATAGATTTGAATAATTTATTAAACAACAAAGTTTGCTCTGCTTTTTTCTTATTTTTCAGAAGATAAAAGAAGTCTTTTTAAATCCTCTACAGTTTCTGCTATAAAAGTAGCACCTGCATTTTCAAGTTCATTTTCTTCTGCATATCCAAACCTTACTCCAATAGAATCTATACTTAAAGCTTTAGCACCTAGTATGTCATGCTTTCTATCACCAATCATTACAACAGAAGATTTTTCATCATCCTTTAAATGAAGCCTATTAAAAACCTCTTCAATAACTTCTGCTTTTATAGTTCTTCTACCATCTAATTCACTTCCACATATAACATCAAAATACTCCTTAAGCTCATACTTCTCCAAAATTCTAAGAGAAAACACCTCAGGCTTAGAAGTAGCAATAGCTAAAATTCTTCCCTCTCTTTTTAAAGCTTCTAAAAGTTCCTTAATACCATCATAAACACCATTTTCAAACAAACCTATGGTGCTGAAAAATTATAAAACCTTTCAAAAGACTCCTGAAGAGGAGGACCTATAAACTTTGTTAAATTATCTAGATTAGGCTCATCTATGTTGAAATACTTTAAGGCATATTGAACACACTTTGTTATGCCTTCCTTTGGGTTAGTTAGGGTTCCATCTAGGTCAAATAATATATATTTGTACATTTTTTTCTCCTTTGAGTTTTATTTTTAGTATATAAGAAGTTAATAAAGTAGTAAAGAAAATTCTATATAATAAAAACAACTTAAATTAATTTAAAAGTTTACAAATACATTATAGACAAAATATTACAAAATATGATATAATATATACAATAAAATATAAGAAGGTGAAAATATGGAGTTAGTTATAAATACACGAGGCGCGTATTTAAGTAAAATTAATGATAGATTTAAGGTATCTGTAGAAGGACTTAGTGAAGAGTATTCATGTAAAAAGGTTGAAAGAATTTTAATCACAACATCTGTATTAATCACAACAGATGCTTTAAAACTTGCAATGGAAAATAATATAGATGTTGTGTTTTTAGAGCAAACAGGAAAACCTTTTGCAAGAGTATGGCATTCAAAATTGGGAAGCATAACAACTATAAGAAGAAAGCAACTAAAATTGACTGAAATTCCTTTAGGAACTGAGTTTGTAAAGGAATGGATAATACAAAAATTAGACAATCAAATTAACACTTTAAATAAATTAAAATTAAATAGAAGTGATGAAAAAGTAATATTAATAGAGGAAACAATAAAAGATATAGAAGAGCATAAATTAGCAATAAAATCATATGAAAATGTTCCAATTGATGTTTTAAGAGGGAATATTGAAGGGCATGAAGGACAAAGTGCAAAGGCGTACTTTTCTACATTGGCAAAGCTAATTCCTGAAAAATATTGTTTTGATGGAAGAAGTAGAAATCCAGCTCAAGATCAGTTTAATTGTATGCTAAATTATGCATATGGAATTTTATATGCAAATGTTGAGAAATGTTGCATAATAGCTGGATTAGATCCATATATAGGAATAATGCATACTGATAATTATAATAAAAAGGCATTAGTATTTGATTTAATAGAAATGTATAGAGGATATATGGATTATATTGTTTTTACCCTATTTTCAAAAAGAAAAGTAAGATTGGATATGTTTGAAGATGTTATGGGTGGTGGATATTGGCTTAATAAAACAGGAAAGCATTTACTTATAGAAAACGTTAACAATAAATTTGAAGATAAAATTAAGTATAAAGGAAGAATGATTAAGCTTAAAAACATAATTCAATTTGATTGTCATAATATTGCAAATAGAATTTTAAAGGAGGTTGAATGATTATGTTATATTGGGTAATGTATGATATCTCAGATGATAAAGTTAGAAATGAAGCTGTTAAAGAATGTAAAAATAAAGGCTTATATAGAGTACAAAAAAGTATATTCTTAGGAGAATTAAATAAAAATGAAAAAGATGAACTTAAGATAAAGATGGAAATGATAGCAGATATAAAAACAGATTCAATATATATATTTCCAACATCTAAAGAGATGCTTTATGATACAGATATAATTGGAAAAGGGTTTGATAAGGAGTTGGTAGCTAATGACATTGTATCCAAATTCATTTAATGAGTTTGAGGAATACGTTACACCTTCAGAAATTATAGAATTTCTTTATTGTCCTCGTTTTACTTATTTTATGAAAAATTTAAATATAAGGCAATATGAAGAAAATAGATTTAAGGTTCAGCTTGGAAGAGAAAAACATTTAAATAAAAAATCAACAACAACAAATCAAATTAGGAAGCGTATTGGTGGAGTAAGCAAAGAACAAGAAAAATATTTGATATCTAAAACTTATGGTGTAAAAGGTATTGTTGATGAAATTTATTTGTTAGATGATGGAACCTATGCTCCTTTAGATTATAAATTTGCAGAATATAAAGAAAAAGAGTTTGAAACCTATAAAATACAAATGGCGTTGTATTGCTTAATTATAGAAGAATTATATAAAACAAAAGTTAATAAATTTTTCCTTGTCTATTTAAGAAGTAAAAACTTACTTAAAGAGATTGAATTTGATGATAAGTTAAGGAAAAAAAGTATAAAATGTATAAACGATTACAAAAAAGTTATAAAAGGATTTTATCCTAAAGCAACAGCTAGCAAAGCTAGATGCCTTGACTGTTGTTATAGAAATATTTGTGAAAAATAAAGTGAATAATTGATATTGTATAGCCTTATTTTTGTGGAATTATAATATCAAACAAAAACTAAATTTTAATACTTGTTATAGTGTAATATTTTCATAGTTATTGTAGCATTTAACCATGAAAATATTATAACTATAAAAAAAATAAACGTCAATTAAAAAAACAGTTGACAATATAAGAAAATAGAATTAATATTATAGCATAAACCTTATCAAACAAATACTAATAAAAAAGAAGGTGAAATTTTGATAAATGCAATTAAAGACATTGGTGAATATATTCAAGAAAATAACAATGTAGGAGAAGAAGACTTAGTAGAAAGTTTAGTTAATAAATTAGAAGGTGATGTTTTAACAGAAATATTAAATATTAATATTAAGTCAGATGGAGAAATAGAAGTATATAGTGAAGAATTTTATAAAAAAATAGCATTAAAAGCACTATTTTATCAAGCTGGTAATGGGTCAGCTGGTGGAGCTTTTAGAGTAGATTTTTTTAAAGAAGATGAAAAAGAAAAATTTAATAAAAAGATAAAACTGGCTTTAGGTTTTTGTAATGTGGAAAATTATTATGAGCAAGTTAAAGAAATAGTTTATAAAAGAATAAAAGAATATGGAAAAAATTTTATAGCTGTGATTTTAATAGATGGAAAATATCCATATGAATTATTTAAGGATAAGTTTATGGATAAAATGTATTCTACTATGTATAAAGGTCTTAAAGGAACTCATATTTGTCATTTTTGTGGAAAAGAAGGAGAAGTATTTAATACAATAACATATAAATTTTACACTAATGATAAAGAAGTTTATGGAAATGTAAATGAAAGTGATAAGTCTGGCGTTGTAATGTGCAAAAGATGTTTAAATTCTGTTCTGATTGGAAAGAGATATGTAGAACAAATGTTAACTACTTATTGGATGGGAAAGAACGTTATGTTTATACCTCACATTTTTAATAAAAAAATAAAAAGTATATATGAAAAAAGCTATATTACAGATAAAGGAAAGAAAAATTTTATATCTCAAATAGAATTTAATGAGAAGAAGGTTTTAAAAAAATTGGGGGAAGGAAATACAGAAACAGATATAATTTTCTTTGACAAAGATGCAAACAAAACTTTCTATATATATGAAACCATAAAAAGTATGTTGCCATCAAGATTTACAAAGATAGCAGAATTTCTAGATAAATATAAAATTAAATTATTTAATGTTATTATATATAGTACAGCTTTAAAAGAACTAGAAAAAGGTACTAAAAAAAATGATTCAAAGGAAGACGAGAAAGATGAAAAGGGTGTTAAAACAACTGAAAAAGAAAAATTAAGAATGATTAATACAATTTTTACTGGAAGAAAGTTTAGCAGAAATATATTCTTTAATAGAGTTATGATTGTTTATAAATACAATTATTTCAATAAAAAGGATGAAGTTAAATTTACAATAAATAATATAGGAAAAGTATATAATTTTTTAGTAGACTGTGGATGCTTAGAAGGAGGTTTTAATGTTATGAAAAAATATGTTGATTATGAGGAGTTATTTAATGACAATCAAAATTATTTTAATAGTAATGAAAAAAAAGCATGGTTTTTAATTGGAATGGCTTATAGTTATATTAATTATAAAATTAAGGATAGTAATAAAGATGAAGAAGGGAAAATTGCAGATAGAAGTTCTTTAGATAAAAACTTCTTTTTTGCTAGAAAATTTGATTTTAAAGATTTTATATATTTTTCTAATTTATTAAATGATAAAATTATAAAATATAAAATTAATGGAAAGAAAGCAAAAGATATTTTAATAGAAGGAAAACAGCTTATGGCTAAAAAAGAAGAAAAATTAAGCACAGATGAAGCTAAATATATATTTTTCTGGGGAATGGATAGTTTTTTTGAAAAGGAAAATAAAAATGATGATAATTTAGAAGAAAACAAGGAGGAAAATTAAAATGGCTAATACAAGAGAATACTTACTATTTACAGATTGCACAATGGCAAATCCTAATGGAGATATGATTAATGATAACAGACCAAGATGCGATGAAGAAACAGGAAAACTTGAAATGTCTGATGTTAGATTAAAGAGATATTTCAGAGAAGAAGGTGATAGTAGAGGATTAAAGATTTTTGTAAAACCAACAAAGGATGATAAAGGAAAATATTTAGACTGTAAAGGTGTTGCAAAAAAAATATATGAAGATAAGTTTGGCAAAAATGGAAAAGAACAATTAGAAGGTTATCTAAAAGAGGAGTATATAGATGTTAAGCTTTTTGGTGCTGTAGTTACTGAACCTAAATTTAATATTACAGGTCCACTTCAAATTATGTGGAGTAAGAGTATACATGAAGCAGATATTAAATTTGCTCAAGGAACATCATCTTTTACATCAAAGGAAGGAAAATCTCAAGGAACAAATTGGAATAAGTACTATACTCCATATGCTTTATTTAAAACATATATGGTATATAATGATAGAACAGCTGAAAGACAAGAAATAAATTTAACAGAAGAGGATTTAGAGAACTTTAAAGAAATTCTAATTGCAGGAATAAAAAATTATAAAAGTACATCAAAAAATCAAATGCCAAGAGTATTAGTTGAGGTTATATATAATAAAAACTACATGGATGGAGAACTTGATTATGTTGATGTAAATTATGATAAACAAGATTTAGAACTAAGAAGTATAGAAGATTTCACATTTGATTTTGAAAAGTTAGGGAAATATGTTGAAAATCATAAGAATATTATAGAAAAAGTCAATGTATATATGCATTCAAAGGTAAAGGCTAAAAATGTTTCAGAGAAATTTAATATAAGCTTTATATAGATGTTGAGGTGTTTTTTTATGAAAGCTTTAATTTTTAGAGCAATAGGAGAGTTTGCAAGATTTAGGTGTCCATATACTACAACATCTGCATTAACATATACAATAATTCATCCTATAGCTATAAAAGGGTTAATAGGAGCAATAATGGGAATTGAATATAATGATTTATATGAATATACCAAGAATATGAAAATAGGAATTCAAGTACTAAAGCCAGTAAAAAAGGATACTCAAAGTTTTAATTTAATTCCACAAGTTAAGAATAATGGTTCAGCTAATTTCCAGACAAGAGTAGAATTTTTAAGAGATGTTGATTATAGAATATTTATTACAGATGAAGAGAAAAAACTAGAATCAATAAAAAATACTCTTAAAAGTAGGGAGTATATATTTACTCCCTACCTTGGAGCAAGTGAACATATTGCAAAGTTAATTTATGAAAATATTGAAGAAATTAATGATATTGATATTAATTTAGAGGTATTAGCAGATACAGCTATACCAAGAGAAAATTTTGTTATTCATAATGAAGAAACAACAATATATCTTGATAGAATACCAATTGAGAATAAAAAAACAAGAGAATATAGTAGATATGAGAAGATAGTGTTTACTTCGAATAAAAAAATAAATACAAATTCAAAAAAAATAAAGAAAGTAGGTGAATATAATGTGTACTTCTTTTAAATTAATGTCACATATCTATGAAAATAGTGAAAAAGATGGTCAATTATTAGTTGACCATCTAAAAGGTGTAACTGAAATAGCTATTAATGAAGCTAAGGAAAAGGGAATAAATGAAGAAGAAATATTAAATATAATAAAAATTATATGTATGTGTCATGATTTTGGAAAAGGGAGTAACTACTTTCAAGAATATCTTCGTGAAAAAAGAAATGATGAATTAAAGCAACATGGAGAAATATCAGCATATTTTACATATTATATGCTACCTGAAAAATGGAAACTTATTGGATTTATGGCTGTAAAAAGACATCATGGAGATATAGATGAAGTAGATCCTATATTTTTTTCATGTACAAATGAAGAAAAACTTATAAAGATAAGTAAAAGTATAAAAGAAAATAAAGAAGAATTAGAAAATATATATGAATTTAAATTAGATGATTTTTTTACTAAAATAGAGGATAAAACATTATTTGAAGAAATAGAAGATGCTTTTTTATTTAAAGAGGATGCTAAAACAATTAAAGAGCAAGAAGAAGAATTTATTTGGTTTCAATATTTGTGGTCATTATTATTAACAGGGGATAAAAGTCAATTAATAAAAGGATCTGGTTTTTTTAATTCAAGTAGATTAAATGAAGACTTAACAAAGAAATATAAAGATAATTTAAGAGAAAAGTTAATAAAAAAAATGCCTGAAATCACAAAATCACCACTATTTAGAATAAGAGAAAATATATATGAAAGTACTAAAGAAAGTATTAATAAATTAGATTTAGATAATGATAAAATATTATCAATAAATGTTCCAACAGGAACAGGAAAGACAGTATCAGTATATGGTGTAGCATTTAATTTATATGATAGATTAAAAAATGAAAAAAATATTAAAGCTAATATAATATATAGTGTACCATTTACAAGTGTTATAGATCAAAATTATGATGTATTAGAAGAAATATTAAAATTTAATAATGCTGATGTATCTAGTAATAGTATATTAAAGCATCATTCTATGACACCATTAGATTATAAAGATAGTGTTGAGGAAAAGGAATATAAAAATTATGATGCAAGATTTTTGGTTGAAAATTGGCAAAGTACTATTATAACTACAACTTTTGTACAATTATTTAATACAATTTTTAAATGTGGAAAAAACTCAATAATGCATAGATTTCATAGACTTGCAGGTTCTATAATAATTCTCGATGAAGTTCAGGCTATTCCTCCTAAATATTATAAAATAATAGAGGATTTATTTAAAATATTGTGTGAGAAATTTAACTGTTATGTTATAACTGTAACAGCAACAAAGCCTTTATTTTTATTAGGAAAGGAGCTTGTTTTAGATAATGATCTTATATTTAATAATATGAATAGAATAATATTTGAAAATCATACAGATGAAGAATTAGAATTAGATGAGTTTGAAAAGATAGTTAAAAAAGATATAGAAAAAAATGATAATAAAAGTTTTTTAATTATATTGAATACTGTGAAGTCCACAAGAAAAGTGTTTGATTATTTAAAAAAAGAATTTGAAAATAAGCGTAATGTAATATACTTAAGTACCGAAATAATTCCATTATTAAGATTAGAAATAATAAAAAAAATAAAAGATAGTAAAGAAAAATATATATTAGTATCAACTCAGTTAGTAGAAGCAGGAGTAGATTTGGATTTTGATATTGTGTATAGAGACATTGCACCAATGGATTGTATTAATCAATCAGCTGGAAGAGCTAATAGAAATGGGGTTAATGGAAAAGGAATAGTAAAGATTTATAAATTGATTGATGAAAATAAAAAAATTTTTGCTGGGTATGTATATTCAAATCCATTAATAGATGCAACATTAAAAATATTAATGGGAAAAAAATATATTGAAGAAAAGGAATTATGGACAATAAATAATAATTATTTTAATGAATTAAATAAAGCAACTGAAAATAAAAGAAAAGAAGAATATGAAAAGTATTGCGAATATATAAAAAAAATGGATTTTAAAAATATAAGAAAGTTTGAACTTATAGAAGAAACTGAAAATAAAGAGGATGTTTTTATAAGATATGATAATAATGCAGAAAAAAATATAGAAATTATTGAAAGTAGTGATGAATATCAAAAAGTAGTTAATGCTTGGAGAGAATTAAATAAATATAGAATAGCAGTTGATAAAAATAAAGTTAGAGATATAGGATGTAAGATAAAGGGATACATTTTCTTAAATAAAGAAGATTATGATGAAAATACTGGAGTAATAGAAAGAAATATAGTTATTGTATAGAAAGGAGATTTTATGAAACTAGTAGTATGTTCAGTTCTTTATGAAGACTTAAAATTAACACCAAGATATAGTGAAAAAATACGAGGATATCTTGGAGAAAAATATAAGGATTTTTCCTTGTTACATAATCATGATGGGGATAAATTTTTATATAGATATCCAAAGGTTCAATATAAAGTTATAAAAAACATACCAATGATTATAGGAATAAATGAGGCTGCTGATTTAGTAGGAAATATAGGAATAAATGATGATGAATTTATACTTAATGATATTAAATATGATACATTTCAAAAAAATATATTAAAAGAAATAAAAGACTTTGGTATAGCAGAAGATTATATTGAGTATGAATTTATAACTCCTTGGATATCATTAAATCAAAAGAATATTAGAAAATATAGAGAAGCTTCTATGATTGAAAAAGAAGAAATATTAAAAAATATATTAATAGGTAATATTCTTTCAATGTGCAAAGGATTTAATTATACAGTTAATGAAAAGATTAGTTGTTGGATAAATTTAAAAGAAACTGATATTATGTTAAAAGGAATAAAACATATTGGATTTAAAGGAACATTTAAGACAAATTTTAAAATACCACAATATTTTGGAATTGGAAAGTCTGTTTCAAGAGGACTTGGTACTATAAAAGCTATATAAATAAAAGATTATATATATTTTTTTGAAAAATATGATAAAATGAAGGAAAAGTATTGATAATATCAAGTGTTTGTGCTTATAATAGGTATGAAAATATAGCAAAAAATAAGAAGTTTATATGAAAAAATGGTATAAAAAATAGGATTTTAAATAAGTATTAAAAATCTTGAAAGAGGCATTAGTACTAACATATATTAATTTTTGCTATTTATATGGAGAATCCAAAATAACAAGGATTGAAACGTAATAATAATTATATTATTCGTGATTATGGTTTTAATTTATATGGAGAATCCAAAATAACAAGGATTGAAACATTCTTTTTTTCAAATTACTCTCACATAAGGTTTCTCATTTATATGGAGAATCCAAAATAACAAGGATTGAAACTTACTGGACTTACTGGTCTTTCATTATTTGATATAAAATTTATATGGAGAATCCAAAATAACAAGGATTGAAACTCTGAATTAGAAACTACTGTACAAACAGAATATGAATATTTATATGGAGAATCCAAAATAACAAGGATTGAAACGTATTATCATTTTCTTTTTCTGCATACACTTTTGCTATTTATATGGAGAATCCAAAATAACAAGGATTGAAACGTAATACTTTTTTGACGATTTTTTGACGGGAACATATTTATATGGAGAATCCAAAATAACAAGGATTGAAACTGGCTTATAAATTAAGAATTAGAGATACTATTGATAATATTTATATGGAGAATCCAAAATAACAAGGATTGAAACAATCTCATGACAGAGTAACTAAAAGATTGAAAATTAATTTATATGGAGAATCCAAAATAACAAGGATTGAAACGCTAATTTTGATGGAAATATGGATTATATAGATAGACTATTTATATGGAGAATCCAAAATAACAAGGATTGAAACTCATTACGTACACAAGGAATTACTTTTATTTCAAATGATTTATATGGAGAATCCAAAATAACAAGGATTGAAACGTAATGTCATACTTTGTTCGTCTAGTTTGCCATCTATTTATATGGAGAATCCAAAATAACAAGGATTGAAACCATTATACCCTAATAAGTTTAACTGGTCACTTCCATAATTTATATGGAGAATCCAAAATAACAAGGATTGAAACAGCTGTATTATATCAAAATATTTGTCTTTTCTTATCTTATTTATATGGAGAATCCAAAATAACAAGGATTGAAACAGTATGGTTCACAAAACATATAATCACCCCTATATGATTTATATGGAGAATCCAAAATAACAAGGATTGAAACACATGAATAAAGTAACAAGACCTTTAGAGGTCATTGATTTATATGGAGAATCCAAAATAACAAGGATTGAAACTTTGCAATAGATGTATTTTTAAGTCCACCTACTGCTAATTTATATGGAGAATCCAAAATAACAAGGATTGAAACAGGAAATTGAAGCTATGGATCTTCCGATAACATCTTATTTATATGGAGAATCCAAAATAACAAGGATTGAAACTAGTTTCCTTGGTAATTCTGTAGATACCCATGTTGATATTTATATGGAGAATCCAAAATAACAAGGATTGAAACTGTGTTCATCATATAGCTTCTCAATTTTCTTCCATGATTTATATGGAGAATCCAAAATAACAAGGATTGAAACGGTTCTCAATTTGGTTGTGTAATGATTGATGAAATATTTATATGGAGAATCCAAAATAACAAGGATTGAAACCCACACCTAGAAGGACCATACAAATAACTAACTTTTCTATTTATATGGAGAATCCAAAATAACAAGGATTGAAACTCAAATTTCCCATGGTTTCAATTTCTGCATTATTAATTTATATGGAGAATCCAAAATAACAAGGATTGAAACTTAATGGGGGCGTTATTATGGCTATAAGGTGGAAGAAAATTTATATGGAGAATCCAAAATAACAAGGATTGAAACCTCTTGATAATCCTACGCTTTATTTTCATAATCTAAAATTATTTATATGGAGAATCCAAAATAACAAGGATTGAAACACAAATATAGCAAAGAAGGGGATACAAAACCACTTAATTTATATGGAGAATCCAAAATAACAAGGATTGAAACATTATGAATAATGTAAATTTAATAGGTCGTCCTACTAAGATTTATATGGAGAATCCAAAATAACAAGGATTGAAACCACATATAAGCATTAGCAATAGTATCATTTGCATTTATTTATATGGAGAATCCAAAATAACAAGGATTGAAACATGAAGATACAGTAAATGGAATATAAACAGTAACAATATTTATATGGAGAATCCAAAATAACAAGGATTGAAACAGAATTTAGCTTTATAATATAATGGCTTATTCTCATCAATTTATATGGAGAATCCAAAATAACAAGGATTGAAACGGAAGTCTATTTGAACATTAGCCCTTTTGACTTGCTGATTTATATGGAGAATCCAAAATAACAAGGATTGAAACTTTCATATCTTTTTTCTATATCCTTACACAATTCAAATTTATATGGAGAATCCAAAATAACAAGGATTGAAACTATGAACAAGATAAGAAGTCCTGCATCCGTTTTAGATTTATATGGAGAATCCAAAATAACAAGGATTGAAACAAAAAAGGAGGAGAATTGATATAAAAGAAACTTTAAAAATTTATATGGAGAATCCAAAATAACAAGGATTGAAACAAATAAACAATATAAATTATATAATTAATGAAAAAAATTTATATGGAGAATCCAAAATAACAAGGATTGAAACTCCTTGTTGTCTGCTCTGTAACCTATTACTTTATAAGATTTATATGGAGAATCCAAAATAACAAGGATTGAAACTGAAAGGTAGAGTGCCTAAAGGATTAAATAATATGCATTTATATGGAGAATCCAAAATAACAAGGATTGAAACATCTTGAGAACATTATTGTCCCCTCCTCTTCCATACTATTTATATGGAGAATCCAAAATAACAAGGATTGAAACATTTCTCCATATATTGTTGGTATTGGTACTTCTAGTATTTATATGGAGAATCCAAAATAACAAGGATTGAAACAATTAATTAGTCCTACAGGCACATTGTAATACCTTATTTATATGGAGAATCCAAAATAACAAGGATTGAAACATGAAAAAGGTTACTATGCATATTCTAAATTTTACATTTATATGGAGAATCCAAAATAACAAGGATTGAAACTTTCCCACTAGAAGCATTTCTGCTCGTGCTGTCCCGATTTATATGGAGAATCCAAAATAACAAGGATTGAAACCTTTGTGTACTAATGTTATCATTAACCCCACTTGAATTTATATGGAGAATCCAAAATAACAAGGATTGAAACAGAACATCTATTAATACAGTTTTCTTTGCCATAGAATATTTATATGGAGAATCCAAAATAACAAGGATTGAAACAAAGATGGGTTACAAGAGAAGTGTTGCCAAGCATAATTTATATGGAGAATCCAAAATAACAAGGATTGAAACTCCTTACTGAATAGTGGAACTAGAAAGACTTATCTTATTTATATGGAGAATCCAAAATAACAAGGATTGAAACAGGTTGAGTTAATGAGTAATTCCTTGAATAGTAACATTTATATGGAGAATCCAAAATAACAAGGATTGAAACGTAGGGTAGTAGCTAGAGTAATTCTAGTTGCTACCATTTATATGGAGAATCCAAAATAACAAGGATTGAAACTCAAAAAATAAGGATTTGTCAACGAATTGTCAACGGTATTTATATGGAGAATCCAAAATAACAAGGATTGAAACAAACCAACATCTATAATAGATTTTCAAAAACTCAATAATTTATATGGAGAATCCAAAATAACAAGGATTGAAACTGTTTATAATGGAGTTACGGAGTGCCAGTCCGTAAATTTATATGGAGAATCCAAAATAACAAGGATTGAAACCTTAAAGGAATATCAGTTTTCTTTGAAAGATTTTTAATTTATATGGAGAATCCAAAATAACAAGGATTGAAACAGGCTATTTGGAATGAACTTGACAAAGCTAAGGAAGATTTATATGGAGAATCCAAAATAACAAGGATTGAAACTGCTTTCTGAATTATTGCTCCTACTAACATATGTAATTTATATGGAGAATCCAAAATAACAAGGATTGAAACACCACTACATGGATGCTTTTAGGTATAGTGTAACTGAATTTATATGGAGAATCCAAAATAACAAGGATTGAAACTTAGAAATGTTTGGAGAGAATATAAAGCAGAGCAGATTTATATGGAGAATCCAAAATAACAAGGATTGAAACAAAGAATTGGCAGAACGTGAAGGGTTAAATATGAGTATTTATATGGAGAATCCAAAATAACAAGGATTGAAACAGAGTAGCAGGAGCAATATAAAATATTTAAATTAATATTTATATGGAGAATCCAAAATAACAAGGATTGAAACAACACATATTTTCCACCACTATAATTAACTCTATAAGATTTATATGGAGAATCCAAAATAACAAGGATTGAAACTATAATCCTTATTTTGATGAGAATTAAGAATTGAAAATTTATATGGAGAATCCAAAATAACAAGGATTGAAACATTCAGATAATGCAGTATTACCTCTTGAAGAGGGATTATTTATATGGAGAATCCAAAATAACAAGGATTGAAACATTCCTATAAGAACAAATGACTATATAATAAAAGCTATTTATATGGAGAATCCAAAATAACAAGGATTGAAACTAAGCAAAGAACACATTGCCAACTGCCAAGAAAGTAATGATTTATATGGAGAATCCAAAATAACAAGGATTGAAACAGACAGGTAAAGGCTTGAAAGCCTACCTAGACAAACAAATTTATATGGAGAATCCAAAATAACAAGGATTGAAACTTTTTCCTTCTGGCGTAGTTTCTACATGATGTAAGAATTTATATGGAGAATCCAAAATAACAAGGATTGAAACCAACTTTTAACTCACTAGCTGGAATTATAACTCTTATTTATATGGAGAATCCAAAATAACAAGGATTGAAACTAATTCCAAACGTTTGGAGATTTAGGAGGAAAATAATTTATATGGAGAATCCAAAATAACAAGGATTGAAACAAAGAGGTGATACTTTGAAGATGATATGCAAATATATTTATATGGAGAATCCAAAATAACAAGGATTGAAACCTATTATGCAGATTCTTTAATTGATACTTTTCCTATTATTTATATGGAGAATCCAAAATAACAAGGATTGAAACGAGTCTATCTTGATAAAAGGAATGTATGCACATAGTTATTTATATGGAGAATCCAAAATAACAAGGATTGAAACTCTTCAACAGCTCCATAAAGAGGACTAAAATCTAAAATTTATATGGAGAATCCAAAATAACAAGGATTGAAACTCTCTTGGTGGTTACAATGCGACTTTGGCTCAAAAATTTATATGGAGAATCCAAAATAACAAGGATTGAAACTATTCACTAGCTCCTGGAGAATCTCCAACGTAAATAATTTATATGGAGAATCCAAAATAACAAGGATTGAAACACATAAAATCTATCTCCAATTAGCAATATCTCATCTGAATTTATATGGAGAATCCAAAATAACAAGGATTGAAACCAAATGCACATAGAACTATGCAATTTACAGTCATTTATTTATATGGAGAATCCAAAATAACAAGGATTGAAACTCAATATCCCTAACCCAGGCTTGATAGTGAGGATAAATTTATATGGAGAATCCAAAATAACAAGGATTGAAACTCGATTCTATCCCCGCCATGGTATGAATACTTGAAATTTATATGGAGAATCCAAAATAACAAGGATTGAAACGAAAATATAAATCAATTAAATGGGGATATTCTTGAAAATATTTATATGGAGAATCCAAAATAACAAGGATTGAAACTTTTTAGATGTAATAGCAAATGCATCAAATGCTAAATATTTATATGGAGAATCCAAAATAACAAGGATTGAAACAATTTAACATTAGACATTCCTGAAAGACAGAATACATTTATATGGAGAATCCAAAATAACAAGGATTGAAACGCTTATCTAAATACCTATCCCTAATAACTCCCACAATATTTATATGGAGAATCCAAAATAACAAGGATTGAAACTCCCAAATTGTGCAACTTCCCCTATTGCTCTACCTATTGATTTATATGGAGAATCCAAAATAACAAGGATTGAAACGAAATCATATTCCATTCTAGTGCCACACATCTTGATTTATATGGAGAATCCAAAATAACAAGGATTGAAACTGTTTCTACTCATATAGTTATCATATGCAGAAGTTATTTATATGGAGAATCCAAAATAACAAGGATTGAAACGAGGTTAGCAACTAATGCAAATAAGAAAATAATGGGGATTTATATGGAGAATCCAAAATAACAAGGATTGAAACTGCTTATCATTCCTTATGAATGAGGAGGAAAATAATGATTTATATGGAGAATCCAAAATAACAAGGATTGAAACTAAATGTTTTTCAAGGAGTAGAACAAAAATGAGAAACAATTTATATGGAGAATCCAAAATAACAAGGATTGAAACATTTTTTAAAAATAAAATAAGGTTTTATAATAAGTCTATTTATATGGAGAATCCAAAATAACAAGGATTGAAACATTTTATTTTATATTTATTCAGAAAATCTCCTATTAAATTTATATGGAGAATCCAAAATAACAAGGATTGAAACGATAGGAGGTTTTATTATGAAACTTGAAAAGATTAAATTTATATGGAGAATCCAAAATAACAAGGATTGAAACTTTTTTACCTTTGTGTTTAGTATTTTGGCTTGATTATTTATATGGAGAATCCAAAATAACAAGGATTGAAACCTCCTCCTTTAAATCCCTTGGTTAACTAAGACAAGGATTTATATGGAGAATCCAAAATAACAAGGATTGAAACAGCTATTTGGGTCTATTTTAGTTGATACAGATAAAGCATTTATATGGAGAATCCAAAATAACAAGGATTGAAACAGTTGCTTGTTTTCTGCTTCAAGTTCTTCATAAGAATTTATATGGAGAATCCAAAATAACAAGGATTGAAACCTTCAAAATTTTCAATCTTCTTATTTTTCTTTAAGAAGATTTATATGGAGAATCCAAAATAACAAGGATTGAAACAGCTCTCACTTGCACGCTTGGTACGGCTGTTCTTATTTATATGGAGAATCCAAAATAACAAGGATTGAAACGCTTCGTAGGTATGCCATCCACTTCAAAAGTTGTATATTTATATGGAGAATCCAAAATAACAAGGATTGAAACAAGTTACCTTCTGCACCATAAACCATTTTTAAAGCACATTTATATGGAGAATCCAAAATAACAAGGATTGAAACTGTAAAAAGCATGGAATTAATCTTAAGTGCTTAATATTTATATGGAGAATCCAAAATAACAAGGATTGAAACCTTGATGATGGAAACAAAAATTATAAATGTAATGCTATTTATATGGAGAATCCAAAATAACAAGGATTGAAACTCTGGTGTAATGAATTTAGCAGCTGCTTCAGGTGAAATTTATATGGAGAATCCAAAATAACAAGGATTGAAACTTTCCAACTTAGTAGGATAAATTTCTTGTATTTATTATTTATATGGAGAATCCAAAATAACAAGGATTGAAACTCTCAGATAATGCAACAATAGAAACCTCTTCAAAGTATTTATATGGAGAATCCAAAATAACAAGGATTGAAACACTAAAATTCAGCATATTCCTCTTTGCAATTATGATATTTATATGGAGAATCCAAAATAACAAGGATTGAAACTACAAGGCTTTTCTAAGAGCATTGAAAGATATGCCCAATTTATATGGAGAATCCAAAATAACAAGGATTGAAACGCTTCACGTGGTCAATCATACAAGAAAAGTAATACTGAATTTATATGGAGAATCCAAAATAACAAGGATTGAAACTAATTTTTGGGTAGACTATACTGAATATAAAGATAAATTTATATGGAGAATCCAAAATAACAAGGATTGAAACATGGTTCTAATTTCTGTGTTCCAGACGTTGAGTATAATTTATATGGAGAATCCAAAATAACAAGGATTGAAACAAATATTTTCTATAAGGATTAAGAATAAACCATTTTATTTATATGGAGAATCCAAAATAACAAGGATTGAAACTATTTGATGTTACTGTTAATACTGTTATAAGAATGATTTATATGGAGAATCCAAAATAACAAGGATTGAAACTTGTAAGTAAGGTAGCCATTCCCATCAGCTACGCCAATTTATATGGAGAATCCAAAATAACAAGGATTGAAACTTGGCAACTCCTTCAACAGAAGAAACAGCTGTAACCTATTTATATGGAGAATCCAAAATAACAAGGATTGAAACTGATAAGGATAAGCTCTTAACTTATTTTCTGCTATTATTTATATGGAGAATCCAAAATAACAAGGATTGAAACTTCCATTGAATTCAATCTGTCCTAACATCCATTAAGATTTATATGGAGAATCCAAGATAACAAGGATTGAAACTAAGAAATACGAGCACCGATACCGTCATTGGAACCATTTATATGGAGAATCCAAGATAACAAGGATTGAAACAAAGAGCCATCTACATTTTGTATCAAGACTGTCATATTTATATGGAGAATCCAAGATAACAAGGATTGAAACCAATGGAGTTTCTATTGCAAGCGTCGCTAAGAGATATTTATATGGAGAATCCAAGATAACAAGGATTGAAACCAACATACATATTAGCTTTGAATAATGTTTTTCTAATTTACTATAATAGTGCAAAAACGCTTGAAAAATTTTACAAATAAAAAAAGAAACATTTATGCTAAATTTCTGATATAATTAAATTCTCACAAAAAAAATATCAAGGAGTTATGCATAAATG
>CACZYK010000042.1 GCA_902785295.1 uncultured Clostridium sp. | reverse complement strand
ATGATGTCAGTTTATCCATCGCAAGCAGCAGCAGGAAGATATGATAGAGCATTGCAGTATGCTGATCAAGGACGTAGGGCATTTGACTGTTCAGGGCTTATGCAGTGGGGATATAAACAAGCAGGAATATATATAGGAAGGTCTACTTATGATCAAATATTTAATGGAGTAGAGGTATCTATATATAATCTAAAACCTGGAGATTTATTATTTTATTCTAATCTAGAACATGTTGGTATGTATGTAGGTAATGATATGTGGATAGAATCACCTAATAGTAACTCTGATGTAAGAATAGTAAATGTGCCTTGGAATAAAATTGGAAGGGCAAGAAGAATTATTAATTAAATCATTAATTAAGTATAAAAAAAGAGTCAATGAACTGTGAGTATTTTACAGATTCATAGACTCTATATTTATTTTTTTATTTTGTCTTAAAAAATAACATTTTTAAAATTAAGATAAAACAATTAATGAAGATAATTTCTTATAAAATAAAAAAAATCGCTCATTATAAGCGATTTTTTTATTTTATCATTATAGGGGGTTACCTATAATTAAAAACATATTTAAGAGGTTCTTCTTACTTCTTTTTAATTATATCATAATAAATTAAAAAAACAAAGTTTTTTTATAAAAAAATCAAATCACTTTTAAACAATATTAAAATAAACAGGAATAAATAGGAATAAATTAGAAATAAAGCCACATAATTATAGCATCTTCCCCATTATCAGAATAATATCTTTTTCTTTTTCCAGCAACTTTAAAACCAAGTTTTTCATATAGCTTTAGAGCAGGAAGATTTGATTCCCTAACTTCTAGTGTAATTGAATTGCAATTTTGAGATTTACAACCTTCAATCAAGGAATTCATTAAATATTTACCTAATCCTTTTCCTCTATATTCTGGATGTATAGCTACATTAGTGATATGTCCTTCATCAAAAATAATCCAAACTCCAGCAAAGCCTAATATATTTTCATCATCTTTAACTAAAAAGTATTTTGCAAGTGGATTTGTAACTTCTTTTAATAAGGATTCTCTGCTCCAAGATTCTTTTAAACTTAAGTTGCTTATATGTAAAACTTCATCAACATCTTTTTCTTTCATAAGTTGGATACTAAGATTCATGATTAGCATTCAACCTTCTTTCTAATTCTCTTTCAGCTTGAGGCTTTTTTAAGTAAATAGGTGATGAGTTAGAGTCATCATAAACTCCATCCTTTAATAATTTTAATCCTAATTCTCCTAAAGATGATGCTCTTATTATATTTAAGTGAGTAGGTGCAAAATGAGCTTTTGGAAAGTTATCACATATATACTGTTTGTGCTTATAAACTCCATCTCCAACAAAAATTACATCTTCATTTTTATTTTTAAGCAAATCAACAAGTTTATCAATGTCCATTGCAGTATAATCCATAATCTTTTCTAAATTATCATTATTATTTTTATATAATGCAGTATATACATTTTCTCTTAAAGCATCCATAATAGGACATATAATTCCATTAAAGGATATAAGATTGTAAGCTAATGCATCAAGAGAGGATATACTTATATAAGGCTTATTGTTTCCAAAGCTCATTCCTTTAACAGTGGCCATACCTATTCTAAGGCCAGTAAAAGAACCAGGTCCTTTAGATACAACATAACCATCAATATCATCTATTGTAAGATTACATTCTTTAAGAAGATTTTCAATAAGAGGAACAAGTATAACTGAATGTTCTCTTTTATCATTAAGAATATATTCACCTAATAGTACATCATCCTTTAAGATAGCAACAGTAGCAACTTTAGAGGATGAATCTATACTTAAAACAATCATTTTTCTAACTCCTTTATATATTCATATCTTTCCCCATAAGGAATAATAGATATTTTTCTGTAATTTTCACCTTTTGATAAATTTTTTGATATATTAATATGAAGATAAGAAGGTGGTAAAATATCCTCAATATAATTTGCCCATTCTATGATTGATACAGCATCTGAAAATATATAGTCATCAAAACCAATTGCATATACTTCATCAGGATCAGCAACTCTATATACATCAAAATGGTTTAATTTTAGCCTTCCAGAATCATATTCATTAACAATAGTAAATGTTGGGCTTGTTATAGTATCATTTATTCCAAGTCCCTTTGCAATTCCTTTTGTAATATGAGTTTTACCAGTTCCAAGCTCACCAGTTAAACATATTACATCTCCTGGGTTTAATAGCTTTCCAAGTTTATATCCTAAAGAAGTTGTTTCTTCTATATTATTTACAATAAAATCCATATATAAACTCCTTTCTAAATTTTATCCTATTATATTTTATCAAAATGATATAGAAATAAAAATAGTTAATTTAAATAAGAAAATACTATTATAAAAAAAATAAAAAAAGTTGTTGCAATTTATTTTTTTATATTATATAATAAACCTTGTCGAAGGGGTATGGCTCAATTGGTAGAGTAGTGGTCTCCAAAACCATTGGTTCTGGGTTCGAGTCCTAGTGCCCCTGCCATAAGCTCGTAAGCGGATGCTTGCGGGTTTTTATTTTTTATAAAAAATTGTATAATTTATTAAATGAATAAATTATATTAGTTGTTTTTGCTTTTTTATTATGAAATTATATCATTTGCTAATTTGGGGATAGCTTACAAAACAATAATAAAGCTTAAAAAAGACAGAAGTTTAGGAATTCTCTTTCCTTTAATTAGAAAGTGTTAATTATTACTTTGTATTGACTTTGAGATTGTCAATTAAAAGAAATAATTAACACTTTTTATATCATAAGTAAATTACATTAGTTTCTTTTGATTTTTTTATTTATTAAGTAATTCATTTAAGATAGTATCAATATCATCAATTGTCCAGCCTTTACCTTTGACTTTAGTAAAGTTTATAGTAATATTTTTTAAGGCTTCATCATTAACAAGAAGTGACTTATTTTCATCAAGGCTAACAAAGTATACCTTAAATTCTACTGTACATGTTTTATGGGTACTATCAGTTTTATTTATTTCCTTAATATTATAATCATTTATTTTAACTGAATCTAATGTTTCTTCTGTAATATTAATATTAGAATTTCCTAAGTTTTCTATTTGAGTTATATTTACATCATTAAAAGCACGTTCAAATTTTCTTATATTATTTTTTGGAGTATCAATGCTTATTGAAACAATAAATACAAGAGAAATAACAATGGCAACAAATCCAATTTTTATAAGAGTATTAGTTTTTTCTTTTAAATGAAAAATATAATTTTGTTTGTATAAGAAATAAAAATATAATGCTGGTATAGCAATTGATAGAATATAATTAGCAGCTAAACTAGAGCTAAAACCATATTTAAATATTTGATTTAATAAGGTTAATAGAGTAAACAAGTAATAGGCGTATATTGCAAAAGTTTTTCTAAGACATATAAGTATTAAAGAAATTATAATTAATACTGATAATAAAAGATATATGATTAATTCTGTTTTTGTAAAAAGAATACTTGATATATCTTCTGAATAAATAAATGTCATTAAAGTTGTAAATGTTCTAAACAAAGGAAATATTCCTAATAATAATGATAAGACAGGAATAGCAATACCTAATTGTTCTTTTGGTAAGTTTTTATTATTTTTCATAAGTTTAAATATACCTCCATAATATTAAAATAAAGTAATAGTATAAGTATATCTAATAAAAATGAGAAAGTAAATAATATAAATTTTCAGAAAATTTTATATTATTTAGAAGGAAAAAAGAAAAAAAAATAGAATATATAAAATAAAATCATATTAAGGGAGATGCTACTATGAAAAGAAAAGTATTAGTACCAATAGATGGAACAGAAAGAAGTAAACATTCATTAGAATTTATAAAAAGCATATTTCCTAGTGACAAGGTAGAATTAATTATAATGAATGTTAAGGAATTAGTATTTATCAATGGTATGATAATATCTGATGAATTAACAGCTGCAAAAGAGATGGGAGATAGAATATTAAATGAAGCATTAAAAGAAGTACCAGAGTATAAATCAGAAACTTATTTTACCTTTGGATATCCAGGGGATGAAATCGTTAAAAAGGCTAAAGAAGATGATATTGATATAATAGTTATGACTAAATCAACTAGAAAAGGATTAACTAGAATGATAGGTTCTGTAACAATGAATGTAGTAAAACATGCCAAATGTTCTGTAATGATAGTTCCAGAATAAAATTTTATAATAATAAAAAAGAAAGCTGTAAACAATATTTAATAAAGTTTACAGTTTTCTTTTGTTAAATTATTCATTAGAAACTTCTTTTTCTATTTCATCAAAAATTTCTTGAACTGTAGTAATTTTATCAATTTTATCAACATTTGCACCACAGAAAATCAAACCATTATCTACATCACCTTTTACAGCATTTATAAGTGCTTTGGTTATACAATAAGGAGTATTTTTAGGGTTACATGGTTCTAAGCAGTTAAAGCATTTTTTCACTTTTATATTCTCTTTTTTAGTTTTTTCAACAAATGGATTAAGTAAAGCTCTTCCTGGCATTCCTACTGGACTTTTAACTATAGTTATATCTTCTTTTTTAGCATTAACATAAGCTTTTTTGAATTCAATAGAAGCATCACATTCTTCAGTTGCTACAAATCTAGTTGCCATTTGAACTCCACTAGCTCCAAGCTTAAGGTACTTTGCCATATCCTTTCCATCAAAAACACCGCCTGCTACAATAACAGGGATATCTTTAGAATATTTTTCTCTATATTTTTTAACTTCATTTATTATAGAAACAATTGTTTCATCAAAGTTTTCCTGTTCAACTTGCAATTTATCAGCATGAAATCCTAAATGTCCACCAGCTTTTGGACCTTCAATAACCACCATATCAGCAGTTGTATTATCGTGCTTATCCCATAATTTCAAAATAACTTTGGCAGCTTTTAATGAAGAAACTATTGGTGCTATTTTTACCTTTGAGCCCTTTACAATCTTTGGAAGAGCAGTAGGAAGACCAGCACCAGAAATAATTATATCAATTCCAGCTTCAATTGCAGTTTTTACATAATCAGCATAATAGGTTGAAGCAACCATGATATTCATTCCTAAAATTCCATTCTTACACTTTTCTTTTGCAATAGCAATTTCTTTTTTTATTGCTTTTATATTACAAAGAAATGAATTATTTTCAAATCCTTCTTCCTTAAAACCTATTTGAGCAGAAGAAATAACACCAATTCCCCCAGCATTAGTTACAGCAGAAGCTAATCCAGATAAAGAAACTCCTACACCCATTCCACCTTGAAGAATTGGAACTTTTACAGAAATATCATCAATTTTTAATGGTTTTATGTTCATTATTTATCACTCTCACTTTTTACTTTATAGGAATTTTTTAACAAATAAATTTATTTAATAGATGCAAATTATTACCTTATGTTGATTTAAAGTTTTTAGATGGGAAGGTAATAGTTTTGCATTTAATTTGATAATAAAATATTTTGATTGTCAAATAAATGTATATTTTAATTATAAAGTATAATTATTTAATATACAATAATCTAAAAAAAATAGTTTGTATAATTTTACAGAGCAAAAGTGTGAAATTATTTATCATTATAGAATTGATAATATGGTATAATTTATATGTTAAAAAGTTTTATTATAATTTTGGTAACGTTTCTAATGTCAAAGGGGTGAATTTTTATGAATTTGAATGATGATAAATATAATAATACTATCATGCAATATTTTGAATGGTACTATAAAAATGATGGTTCACTTTGGAAGACTTTAAAAAAAGAGGCTTCTCATTTAAAGAAACTTGGAATAACTGCTTTATGGCTACCACCTGCATATAAAGGAGCAAATGGAATTAATGATGTGGGATATGGAGTTTATGATTTATATGACTTAGGTGAATTTAATCAAAAAGGAACGATAAAAACAAAATATGGTTCTAAGGAAGAATATATATCTGCAATAGAACAATGTCATAAAAATAATATTATGATTTATGGTGATATTGTTTTTAATCATAGGTCAGGTGGAGATACTACTGAACTTATAGAAGTAGTGCCTGTTGATGAAAATGACAGAACAAAAACTATTGGAGATAAGAAGATAATAGAAAGCTTTACTATATTTAATTTTCCAGGCAGAAATGGAAAGTATTCTTCTTATACTTTAAACTCAAAGGATTTTGATGGAGTAGATTATGATAATCTTAAAAAAGAGAATGGAATATTTAAGTTTAGTGGCAAAGAATGGGAAGATGTAGATAAAGAAAAGGGCAATTATGACTTTCTTATGGGTTGTGATTTAGATATGGATAATGAGGAACTTTGTTATGAATTAAATAAATGGGGAGTATGGTATGTTGAACAAACAGGAATAGATGGAGTAAGATTAGATGCAATAAAGCACATAAAATTTACTTTTTTTAATGAATGGCTTTATTTTGTAAGAAAAGCAACTGGAAAGGAACTTCCTGCCATAGGAGAATATTGGTCTGGAGATTTAAATGCCTTAATAAATTATCTTAATGTTTCTAATAATATAATGTCATTATTTGATGTTCCACTTCATTATAATTTTATGATTGCAAGTAGAATAGGAAATCAATATGACATGAGATATTTAGATAATAATACACTTGTAAAATATGATGCTTCAAAAGCAATAACCTTTGTTGATAATCATGATACAGAACCTGGACAAGCTTTAGAATCTTGGATAGAACCATGGTTTAAAATGTTAGCATATACTTTTATATTAACAAGAGAGCAAGGAGAGCCATGTGTATTTTATGGAGATTACTATGGTATTCCATCAAAAGAAATTAATGGTTTTAAGGAACAATTAGATATACTTTTACAAGTTAGAAAAAAATATGCATATGGGGTTCAGCATGAATATTTAGACCACAGAAACTTAATTGGATGGACAAGGGAAGGAGATAAAAAACATAAAAATTCAGCCTTAGCTGCCTTAATTACTAATGGATATGGTGGAACTAAAAGAATGTATGTTGGAAAAGACTTTAGTGAGACATATTTTTATGATATAACAGGCAATATTAATGAACATACATTAATTGATAATGAAGGTTATGGATATTTTTCAGTTAGAGATGGTTCTTATTCTGTATGGGTTTTAAATGAAGAGAGTATGAAACAAAAGAGACAAAGATTAAAGCTTGAAAAACAAAGAATAAGAGAAGAAAAAGCAAAAGAAAGGGCAAGATTAAGAGAAGAAAGAGCAAGAAAAAAAGAAGAAAAAGCTTTAGAAAAAAATAATTAAAAAAATAAAAAATAATGTATATTATTATCTTACTAGGGCAATATAATAGTGTAAGTTAATTCAATAAATAATTATTAATTAACTTAAAAATATAATACCATAAACCGAGGAGGGATCGTTATGTCAAACAAAGCATTAGTTCCAGAATCTAAGAATGGATTAAGTAAGTTCAAGAATGAGGTAGCTCAAGAACTAGGAGTACCATTTAAAGACTACAATGGAGATTTATCAGCGAGACAATGTGGTTCCGTTGGAGGAGAAATGGTAAAAAGAATGGTAGAACAATACGAAAATTCTATAAAGTAATTATTCAAAAATACCATCTTGAATAATTCTTGTGTGGTTTCACCAGAAGAATTACTTTTTAGATTTTTACACCATTCAAAATAAGAGGATGACATTTTTGCCATCCTCTTTACTATAAAAATCTCTTATTTTATAAATTTTACACTCTATTTAATTGTTTTAAATTCAAAGCCTTTATCTTTAAAATATTCAATTATTCCAGGAAGAGATTTAACAGTTTCTTCTTTTCCATAGGTATCATGCATTAAAACAACAACACTATCAGCATCAGGTCCAAGAGCATCGGTATTTTTCTTTAAACATTCAACCAAGCCATTAGCATCTTTTTTTGCACCTTGAGCATCTTCATTTAAGGTATTCCAATCAATTATTGCATAACCTTTTTCATCTAATATTGGTCTTATTCCAGTTCTTCCTTCCCAGCTCCAATATCCTCCAGGAAATCTTATAACTCTTGTATCAAAATCATCTCCAAGAACCTTTTTAATACGTTCATTACATTTATTAATATCAGCCATAAAATTATCAGGATTAATAGTTCTACCTGGATATAAATAATCATAATCATGACTATAGGTATGGTTTCCTATAGCATGTCCATCGCTAGCTATACGTTTTAAAATATTTTCAGCAGCTTCCCCTTCTTCAAGAGATTTTCCAAGAATAAAGAAAGTGGCTTTTATATTATACTTGTCCAAAAGATCCAAAACTTGAGGTGTATTTGTAGTTGAAGGACCATCATCAAAAGTTAAATAAACAACCTTTTTTCCATCAGTTCTAACTGGATATTTTTTTGTCCCTTTTAATAATCCCTCTGTATTTGCAAAAACTTCTAATGCATCTTCAGCATTAGGGTCGTTTTCTAATTTTAGATATAAACCTTGTCCTTTAGAAGTAGCTGTTGAAGTTTCTTTATTAGCTAAAGCTGTTGTTGAAGTGTCTTTGTTATTTAAAGTAGCTGTTGAAGTTTCTTTAGGTCCTTTAGCAGATAATTTAATATCTTTATTATGGAAGAAAACTTTAAATATAACTATACCAAGAACTAATATAATTAATATAGAACCACATAAAGTAACTATTCTTCTTCTTATGATTTTAGCCATATGCTTTTTTCTTCTTTCATTTGATAAATTACGCTTTCCCATTTTATTCTCCTTATAAAATAAACTCTCTTTTATATATATTAACATTTAAATATTAATATTACACAAAAATTATTATTACAATTTTGTTATCTTTATGGAAAAAAATACAAGTGGCAAGATAAGACTCTAACTTTATTTTTAGTCTAAAATATGATAAAATCAGAACAAAATTTCGTGGAGGGTTTTAAGTATGAGAAGGGTAAAAATAGTTCACACAGCAGACCTTCATTTTGATACTCCTTTTAATGAAGTAGATGAAAAACAAAGATTAATAAATAAAGAGGAATTAAAAGAAGTATTTAAAAATATAATTAATTTTTGTAAAGAAAAGCATGTGGATATTTTGCTTTTAGCTGGTGATATATTTGATAATTTAACTTTGAGTAGAGAAACAATACATTTTATAGAAAATATTTTTAATGATATAAAAGAAACTAGAGTATTTATAAGTCCAGGAAATCATGATCCATATGATAATAATTCATTTTATAAATTAATAAAATGGCCAGAAAATGTGTATGTTTTTAAAGGAAACTTAGAAAAGATTTATATAGAAGAATTAAAAACTAATGTGTGGGGTGCTGCTTTTAATGGAAAGTATGTTAGAAAATCTATTTTAAAAGGATTTTCTCAAAATGATGAAGAAATAAATATAATGGTTATTCATGGAGAATTATCAAGTTCAGAAGAAGGAAATGAATATAATCCAATAACATTAAAAAATATAAGAGAAAGTGGCATGGATTATATTGCATTAGGTCATAGACATAATTTTAGTGGAGTATTAAAAGAAGGAAGTACATTTTATAGCTATAGTGGATGTCCACAAGGAAGAGGTTTTGATGAAACAGGTGATAAAGGAATTGTTTATGGTTATGTTGCAAAGGGATTTGCAGAATTAAGTTTTATAAAAACCTGTAAAAGAAATTATGAAGAGGTTTATGTAGATATAAGTAATTTATTTGGATATGAAGAAATAAGAGAAAAAATATTAGATTCTATAAAAGAAAACGATAGAAAAAATAATTTATATAAGATAATTTTAAAAGGGGAAGTTTCTGAAAAATTTCATATTGAAGAAAAAATAGTAAAATCAAAACTATTAAATGATTTTTATTTTTGTAAGGTAATAGATAAAACAAGTATTGCATTAGATATTAAAGAACTTTCTAAAGGATATTCAGTAAAAAGTATATTTGTAAGAAAATTAGTAAAAAAATTAAAAGAGGCAAAAACAGATGAAGAGAGGGAAGTCATAAAGATGGCATTAAAGATTGGAATATCAAGTCTTTCAGAAGATGAGGTGAATATGGATGATTATTAAATCCTTAAAAATTTATTCCTTTGGATGTCTTACTAATAAGGAATTTAAATTTGAAAAAGGGTTAAATTTAATTTATGGGGAGAATGAAAAGGGAAAAAGTACAATAGAAGCTTTTATAAAGATAATGCTTTATGGCTTTTCTTCTAAAAAAATAAATGGAATCTCAGAGAGAAAAAAATATATGCCTTTTAATGGAAGTAGCATTAAAGGGGAAATGATAGTAGAAACTAATGGTAAACATTATATAATACAAAGAACATTTGGAAGTACAAAAAAGAATGATACTTCAAATGTAATTGATGCTTTAAGTGGGGAAGATGTAAAAGAAATTAATTATGATGAGCCTGGAAAAAGTTTTTTAGGAATAAATAGGGCAACATTTGAAAAAACATTATATATAAGTCAATTAGGGGTATCTATAGAAAAAGATAAGGAAGAAGAAATAATGGATAGGATTACCTCTATGCTTGGGTGTGGAGAAAACGAGGTACCAATAGAAAGAGCATTAAAAAAGCTAGAGGATATAAAAAGGACTCTTGTTACAGCTAGAGGAGTAGGAACCTTAGATTTATTAAAAAAAGATAGAGTATCTTTATCACAAGAAAGGTATGAAGGGTATAAAATAGCAGAAAAAAATCTTAAATGGGAAAATCAACTTCTTTTAGAAAAGAAAAAAAAGAATGATTTAAAGGAAGATATAAATAAACTTGAGATTTATAAGAAATATTTAAAAAAAGCAAATCTTCAAAAGGAATATAAAGAAATAACAAATTATCTAATAAAATCTGAAGAGTTAAAAGAGAAGGAAAAAGAAATTGATAAAAATTTAAATTCTTCAGTAATAGATGAAAAGTTTATTGAGGATTTAAAAGAAGAAAATAGAATATATTTAAGTTCTTTAGATGGATTAGAGGAATTAAATTATAAAAAGAAAGAAATTGAAGAAAACTTGAAAAAATTAAATGAAGAATTTGAGGAATATAAATTTTTAGAGGTTTTTGGAGATAATTTAAGGGAAAAACTTGTATCTTTGAAGTATGAACAAAAAAATTTAGAGGAAAAAGCTAAGTATTTTGAAAATCAACAGATTTTAATTAATAAATTAGAAAAAGAAAGGAAAGAAAAAAAAGATAGCCTTGGGAAAATATCTAATATAGAAAATTTTGAAGATGACTTAGGAAATTCCTTAATAGAATATGAAAAAAAACTTAAAGAATTACGATTTGTCATGGAGAAATATCCTGATACTCATAGTAATTTAGATAGTAGTAAGTTAGTTGGGAATAATAGAATATTAGCTGGTTCAACAATTTTTATTTTTGGAATAGGAACTGCTTTTTTTGGATATCCTTTTTATGCATTTCCAGCTCTTGTTATAGGGTTAGCTTTTGTGTTTATAGGGGCAATTATCATATTTAAAGGAAAAGAAGAAGCAATAGAAATTAGATTATCAGAAAAAACAGAAGGAGAGATTAATAAATTAAATTCAGATATATCTAATATAGAAAATAATTTGGATAAATATGTAAAAAGTATAGAAGTAAATGATTATACTGGACTTATTTCAGCATTAAAAAAATATAAAATATTTAAGGAAGAAGATAATAAGTTACTTTTAAAGCTTCAAGAGGTGAAAAATGGAATTGAAGATAATAAAATTCAAGAGAGCATGAAAAAATATAAGAAAAATTCTAGAATAATTGATTCAATGAAGAAATTATCAAATTGTAAGAATATAGATGAGGTTTTAGAAAAAGTAAAAAAATATGATGACCTTAATTCAAGAAAAGAAGTTATTTCATCAGATTTAAGCAAAATTAATGAAAATATTATGGTAATAGAAGAAGATATAAGCCTAATGGAAGATAATCTTAAGAAAAAGCTTAGTATTATGGGAGTAAAAGTAGAAAATTTTCTTGATATAGAGATATACATTAAAGAGTATAAAGAAAAATTAAAAAAACGAGAAGAAATACATTCAGCTTTATTATCTATTGAAGAAACCTATAGAGCTTTACTTAAGGATAGGGATATTGATGCAATAAAAGATGAATTAAAGGATATTATTAAAGAAAATAATACATTTACTTATAAGTCACAAGATGAAATAGAGTTAGAAGAAAAGAAAAAGTCTAAGGAGCTTTTAGAATGTGAAAAAACAATAAAGGATTTAGAAAATAGTATAAATAACAGGCTTATTGGTAAAAGAAGCATTATAGAAATAGAAGAAGAATTAAATGAAGTAGAGCTTAATATAAATAAAGAAGAAAAAAAATTAAAAGCTGTTAACATGGCATTAGATACAATAAGAAATTCTTTTAATGAGATAAGAACAGAGATAGGACCTGAAATAAATAAAAAAATCCTTAATAATTTTGAATTTTTAACTGAAGATAGGTATAAAGAAGTAAAACTTGGGGATAATTATGAAATGATTGTAAGAAATGATGAAAGTTTATTTAAAGGAAGTTTTTTAAGTAATGGAACATTAGACCAATTATACCTTTCTTTAAGGTTTGCTTTTATAGAACTTATTTTTAAAAATGAAGAATATCCATTAATTTTAGATGATGCTTTTATACAATATGATGATGTTAGAAGGGAAAAAGCATTAATTCTTTTAAAAAATAAAATAAAGGGGCAAGGCATAATATTCACATGCCAAAAAATTGAACAAAAGATTTTAGAGAAGAATAAAATTAATATAAATTATATAGAAATATAAAAAATAGTTTGACATGAATTAATATAAAAGGTATAATACTTTCTGCAAATGCAAATCATATGCAAATGGAGGATGTAATGAAAAAATTTTTATTAAAAGCAAGTATGGTATTATTATTACCAATTATGTTAATTGGTTGTGGTTCACAAGAAAATAAAAGTATTGAGGAAAATGGAAAGGTAGAAGTTACTGTATCCATAAGTCCTATTAAAGAATTTACAGAATTAATAGGTGGAGATAAAATTGATGTAACATCATTAGTTCCAGATAATGCAGAGCCACATGATATAGATTTAAAACCAAGAGATTTTGAAAAACTTACAAAAAGTAAATTGTTTATATATAATGGTTTAGGTATGGAAGATTGGCTTGATGAAGTTAAGGAACAAATATCTGAAGATAAGATAAAATATGTTGATACTAGTGAAAATGGAAACGCTATTAAAACAGATGGAAAAATTGATCCTCATCAATGGTTAAGCTTAAAGGAAGCTATAAATCAATGCAACAATATAAAGATTGCATTATCAGAGGTAGACCCTAATAATAAAGACTATTATGAAGAAAATTATGAAAAGGTAAAAAATGATTTTGAAGAATTATACAATGAATATTTACCTAAATTTCAATCTTTAGAACATAAAAACTTTGTTACAAGCCATGAAGCATTTGGATATCTATGTAGAGATTTTGCCTTAAAGCAACAAGCATTAAATGATTTATTTGGTGAAGGAGAGCTTACTGCTAAAAAAATAGAAGATTTAGTTAAGTATTGTGATGATAATGGTGTAAATACTATTTTCTCAGAAGAAGAGGATTCACAAAAAGAAGCTCAAACTCTTGCAAATGAAATAAATGGAGAAGTAAAGCCACTTTACACATTAGAAACTAAGGTAGAAGGAAAAAGCTATTTAGAAGTTATGAAAATAAACTTAGAAGAAATTTATGAATCAATGAATAAATAAATTTAATTTTCTTTAATAAGAGCAATTTGAATATATTATTTTTTTATCTTGTCTTGAAGTTAGAAAGAAAAATAATATGTTTAATTTGCTTTTCTTATGTTATGAGGAATTTTATAGTATGATGTTATTTTGAAATTTGGCAGAAAAAATAATATTAATATTTAATAATAAGTTTGGGATAACTTGTTTAATGAATAACAAAGATATTAAAAATTTTTCTTTCCTTTAGTTAGAAAGTGTTTATATAATATTATTATAAAATGTAATTAATTTTAGGAGGAAAAAATGAGCAGGGCAGAAAGTTTTTACAATGATAATATAAAAAATGCTAAAAAAAATATAACTACATTAACAAAAAGTATAAATATGATAGGGTGGATAAGATTATTTATAGTGCTTATTGGAGCTTTTTCAACATATAAATTATATAATTATGGTGGTTTTATATATGCAATAATAACAGCTTTAGCTTTTGTTTTGATATTTTTAATAGTAGCAATTATACATGGAAATAAAATAAATGAGCGAGATAGGCAAAATTGCATTATAGAAATAAATGAAAAAGGTTTAAAAAGATTGGATGGAAGATATAGAGAATTTGAAGATAAAGGAAAAGACTTGATAGAAGAAAAAGATCCATTTTGTGAAGATTTAGATATATTTGGTCAAAATTCTTTGTTTCAAATGATAAATACCACAAGAACAGAAGCAGGAAGAAAGATTTTAGGAAAAATTCTTTCATTAAAAGAGCTTCCAAAAAGAAATGAAATAATAGAAAAGCAGAAAGCAATTAAAGAACTCGGAGATAAAGCAGAATGGAGACAAAAGTTATATATAGATGCAACCTTTAAGAAAAAAAGTGATGAAAATTTAGATGAACTAATAAAATGGTGTAAAAAAAAGAAAAATGCAGGAAATTTTTCATTAATCATAGCAGGAATATTTATGATTATTACAATGACTATGATATTTTTAGCAATAGTAAAAATCATACCATTTTCTGCATTAATATTAGATTTAATGGTAAACTTTTGTGTAATAAAGTTTTTAACTAAGGATAAAGAAGGAGTCATAGATTTATTTAATTCATCAAAATATAGCATAAAGGCATATGCTAATACCCTATCTTTAATAGAAGACGAAGAATTTAATTCAGAGTATTTAAAAAAATTAAAAGGAAAGTTAAAGGAAGATAATAAAGTTTCATGTAAAGAAGAAATGAAAAAATTATCTTCATTAATGGATTGGATTGGAGATTCAACCTCAAATGCATATTATTTTATTATAAATGTCTTAGCTTTTGCAGATGTATTTATTATTTATAACTTAAACCGTTGGAGAGAGAAAAATGGAGAAAAAGTGGAAAAATGGATTGAAGTTATGGGAGAATTTGATGCACTTTCAAGTATATCTAATATAAGTTTTGACCATGATGATTGGTGTCTAGGAGAAATAAGCAATGATAAAGAAGTGATAGCTAAAGAAGTTGCTCATCCTTTAATTGGAGAAAGGGCTGTTGCAAATGATTATGAGTTAAAATCACCTAAAAAAATAACTTTAATTACAGGTTCTAATATGTCTGGTAAAAGTACATTCCTTAGAACTATAGGAATAAATTTAGTACTTACTTATATAGGAGCTCCTGCTTGTGCAAAAGAATTTAAATGTGGAATTATGAACATATATACATGTATGAGAACTAAAGATAATTTAGAAGAAAGTATATCATCATTCTATGCAGAAATTCTTAGAATAAAACTTATAATAGAGGCATGTAAAAAAGGAGAAGATGTATTTTTCCTATTAGATGAAATATTTAAAGGAACAAACTCAAGAGATAGACATATAGGAGCAACAGTTTTAGTAAAACAACTTGCCCAAAATGGAGCAATAGGGTTACTATCTACTCATGATTTAGAATTATGTGATTTAGAAAAAGAAAATAAAGAAATAGGAAATTTCAACTTTAGAGAATATTATGAAGATAATAAAATAAAATTTGATTACAAGCTAAGAAAAGGAAAAAGCGAAACCCAAAACGCAGTTTACCTAATGAAACTAGCTGGCATAGATATAAGTGAGCCTCAAAATCTGAAATAAAAATTAAAATTGAATAAATAATCTGAATTTAGAGTGAATTTATGATAAAATAATAATATGTAACGTATACAATAATATATATGAAAGAGAGGAGAGGGCATGAATATAGCATTTTTTCTTACACCTAAAAATGAAGTGGTTTGTGAGAGCGTAGAATCAACTATGAGACAAGTTATTGAGAAGATGGAACATCATGGATATACAGCAATTCCTTTAATAGATAAGTATGGAAAGTATGTTGGTACTCTAACTGAAGGAGATTTATTGTGGAAGTTAAAAAATACAATGAATTTAAATTTTAGAAACACAGAAACAGTAAAGGTAAAAGATATTCCTAGAAGAGTAAAACATAAAAGTGTTACAATAAGTGAGGATATAGAAAGTTTAATAAATTTAGCAGTAAATCAGAATTTTGTTCCAGTAGTAGATGATGAAGGCATATTTATTGGAATAATAAAAAGAAGTGATATAATAAATTATTGTTATAAAGAACTAAAGAAACTTAAAAATGAAAAATAAGAAAATGCCACATAAAGAATTTTTTAGCATCTTTATGTGGCACTTAATTTTTATAGGAATTTATATAATTTGTTAAACTATAAATAATTTATTTATTATTGTTGAGATTTATATTTTTCAAGTTCTGCATCTAAGTCTACTTCATTTAAAGCTTCAAATTGACTATCAAAATCGTCAACATTTCTTAAGTCACCTAATCCTTGAGCAGTAGCTTCTTCCTTAGCAATTTTTCTTTCGATATTATCTATTTGTATTGTATTAGATTTAGTTTGAACATCAGATAATACTTCATTAACCTTTTTTGATGCCTTTGCAGTAGAATATCTAGCAGCAGCTTCATCTCTATAGCTCTTAGTTTTTTCAATTTCAGCTTCTAAAGCAGCTAAGTTTTTCTTTAAAGCTTCAGCTTGAGCAGATGCAGTAGCATAATTTTCCTTTAGTGATTCATATTTTTTATCAGCTTCAACCTTTCTTCTTAATGCTTCCTTAGCAAGTTCCTCATTACCTTTAGACAAAGCAAGTTTAACTTTTCCATCCAAGTCATCAGATAATTTTTTAGCTTCATTCATGTTCTTTTCTAGTACCTTTACATTTCCTATAACTTGAGCAGAGTTTGTTTTAGCTTTACTTAATTGTTCTTGCATATCTCTAATTTTTTGATCTAATAATTCAATTGGATTTTCTAAGTCATCTAATGTTGCATTAACCTTTCCTTTAATCATATTTGACATTCTTGTAAAAACCCCCATTTATTTATACCTCCTAAATTAATATATATTTTTTATAAAATGCTATCTTTTGTAAAAGCTTTTATATATTTATTATAAATGAAAATGTTTAATAAAACAAACTATGTATAAGGTTAAATTTAACAATAAAAAGTAAAAAAAATTAAATTTTAGACTTTAGCTTTAAATAGAGCTAATTATATAGTTATTTTAAACTTTTAAAGAGATATTTTAAAAGATTTTAAAAAGTATAATATATTTTAAAAAGAAATACATTATACTTTTTAATTATATTCATTTGGTTTTATACTTGTATAAAAATATTTAGTTGTGTAAAATTATAGATACATATTATTTATTAATTTTGTTGTAAATCTTAGGAGGAAAAAATTATGAATGAAGAAAATATTACAATGGAAGAACTTTTAAAAGATTATGAGGAAAGGTTATTGAAGTTACAGATAAAGAAGTGACAGTTAATATAGGATATGCTTTTGATGGAGTAATACCAAAGGAAGAATTAACTTATGAGGATTTAAATCCATTAGATGTTGTTAAAGTGGATGATGAAATTGAGGTTTATGTAATGTCTCCTAATGATGGGGATGGATATGTGCTTCTTTCAAGAGTAAAGGCACTTTCAATTACAGAAAATGATGATATAGAGGAAGCTTATAAAAGTGGAAATCCAATAAATGTTAGAGTTAAAGAGGAAGTAAAAGGTGGCTTAGTAGCAACCTATGGAAGTTTGAGAATATTTATTCCAGCATCACAAGCAAGCCGTGAAAGATTAGAATTAAGTACATTAGTTGGTAGAAATATTGAAGTTAAAATCATAGAATTAGATTTTAACAATAGAAAAATAGTTGCCTCAAGAAGAGCTATTGAAGAAGAAGTATATGAAAAGAATAAAAAAGCAATTTGGAAAACACTAAAAAGTGGAGAGAAAAAATCAGGAGTAGTAACTAATATAGTTAAATATGGTGCTTTTGTTGATATTGGCGGAGTTGAAGGATTAATTCATATAAATGATTTAGCTTGGGAAAGAGTTTACAATGTTGAGGATGTTGTAAAAGTAGGAGATAATGTAGAAGTATTTATAGGGGAAGTAGACACTAAAAAAGAAAGATTAAGTTTAATATTAAAAGATGTGGCTAAAGAACCTTGGGAACTTCATGGAGATTCTTTAAAAGAAGGAGAAATATTTGAAGGAAAAGTGGTGAGACTAACAAACTTCGGAGCATTTGTAGAAATATTACCAGGAATAGAAGGGTTAGTCCATATTACTGAAATAACAGATGAAAACATAGCAAAGCCTTCTGAGGTCTTAAAAGTAGGACAAAAGGTTAAAGTTAAAATATTAAATGTAGATAAAAATGAAAAGAAATTAAGCCTAACAATAAAAGATGCTATAGAAAAAAGCAATGAATATATGCAATATAATGATAGCGATGAAGGAGTAACATTAGGAGACTTATTTAAAGACTTTAAGTTTTAATGAAAATAACATTAATTATTAGAAAAAAGTATAGTTTAGAAAAAATAAATTTTAGCACTAATAAATAGTAAAAATAAAAAAGAAGCTATTACATAAAAATATTAGTACAATATATAAAGCTTTAAAAATTATATATTGTTGAAAAATTTTTTGTAATAGCTTCTTTGTTTTAATAAGTATAATTTAATTTTTTAAAGTTTTTCTATTTTTAACATATTAGTTCCACCAGTTTGTGTTGTTGGCATTCCAGCAGCAACTATAATGTTATCACCTGTAGAAATATCATTAAG
>CACZYK010000041.1 GCA_902785295.1 uncultured Clostridium sp. | reverse complement strand
TAGGTTTATAATTTTTTCTCAAATATAATCACCTCAGATATATTATATCATATTTAATTATATTTGAGTATGTTTTTGATAACTATATAAATCCTCCTTATCTAAACTTTCACTTTTAAAATAATACTTTTTAATAATCTTCAATTTAAAATTCTTTTTTACTATCAATTAAAATTGTAACTGGGCCATCATTTTGAATATCTACCTTCATGTTAGCTCCAAACTTTCCACACTCTACCTTTAATCCTGTTTCCTTAAGAAGTGCTACAAAAGTTTCATAAAGTTTTTCAGCTTCCTCTCCTCCCATAGCATTCATAAAGTTAGGTCTTCTTCCTTTTCTACAATCTCCATATAAAGTAAATTGAGAAATAGCTAAAATTTCTCCTTTTATATCAAGAAGAGAAAGGTTTAATTTATCATTTTCATCCTCAAAAACTCTTAAATTTACAACCTTATCTTTTATATATTTTAAATCTTCTATTGTATCATCTTTTGAAATTCCAATAAGAAGATTAAATCCCTTACCTATTTCTCCAACTATATTTCCATCTACAATAACCTTAGAAGAAGTAACCCTTTGAACCACTACTCTCATATTTACACATCCTTAATTATTCATTCTAAATACTTCTGTTACACCTTTTATTTTTCTTATTTTTTTCATAAGTTCTTTTAATTGGTCTATAGCCTTTATCTCAACTTTAACTGTCATCATAGCCTTATTTGCACTCTGAGAACTTGCGTTAAGAGCTACTATATTTAACCCACAATCACTTATTGTTTTACTAACATCACTTATTAATCCTACAGAATCATCTGTTTTTATTTTTATTTCTGCAACATAAGAGGATTTTGCTTCTTTTTCTCCCCAACTTACATCTACAACTTTTTCTGGGTCATGTTTTATTAGAGAAATTAAGTTTATACAATCTTTTCTATGAATAGATACTCCTCTTCCTTTTGTTATATATCCTAAAACATCATCTCCTGGAACTGGAGTACAACATCGTGCAAGTCTATATAAAAGATTATTTTCCCCTTTTATTATAATTCCAGATTTAGTTTTTATCTCTTCTTTTTCTTGGTTTTTCTCGTTCTTTTCTTCTATTGCTTTTACTATTTCTTCATCACTAAGTTTTTCAGGAGTTTTTTCTTCTCTTAATTTTGACATAAAAGTCAATATAGGAATAATTCCACTTCCTATTCCTAAATATAATTCCTCTGTATTGTGAAAATTATACTTTTTCTGAAGTTTTTCATATGCTTCGCCTTTAGCTATATCATTAAATGAAACAGAATATTTTTTTAATTCTTTTTCTAATATTTCTTTTCCTTTTATTATATTTTCTTCTCTATTAGCTCTCTTAAACCAAGCTCTTATCTTGCTTCTAGCCTGATTACTTTTTGCATAATTTAACCAGTTCATACTAGGTCCTTTTGAGCTATTTGATGTAATTATTTCAACAATTTCTCCAGTTTTTAACTTATAATTTAGTGGAACAACCTTTCCATTAACCTTTGCCATTACACATTTATTTCCTACATCTGTATGTATTCTATAAGCAAAATCTATGGGAGTTCCTTCTGCTGGTAAAGTTATTACTTTAGTGTCGGGTGTAAATACATATATTTCATCTGAAAGGTCTATTTTTAAATTTTCTATAAACTCATGATCTGATGAATTTTTTTGACACTCAAGAACATCTCTAATCCATACTATTTTTTTATCAAACTCACTTTGTTTATTGTTATCTCCTTCTTTATATTTCCAATGAGCAGCTATACCATATTCAGCAGTTTTATGCATATCAAATGTTCTTATTTGTATTTCAAAAGGTTTGCCCCCTTTTCCTAATACTGTTGTATGTAATGATTGGTACATATTAGGCTTAGGCATTGCTATGTAATCTTTAAATCTTCCTGGTATTGGTTTAAATATTGTATGTACTATTCCAAGAACAGCATAGCAATCCTTTACTGAATTTACCAAAACCCTTACTGCTATTAAATCAAATATTTGGTCTAATGTTTTATTTTTCTTTACCATTTTTCTGTATATACTATAAAAATGCTTTGGTCTTCCATTAATTTCAGCATTTATTCCTGATTCTTCAAGTCTATCTGACAGTTCATTAATAACATTTTTGGTATAGGCTTCTCTTTCTGTTCTTTTTTCTGCTATTGCATTTTCTAAGTCATAATATTCTTTTTCATGAAGATATTTAAATGCTAAATCTTCTAATTCCCATTTTATCTTAGACATACCTATTCTATGAGCTAAGGGAGCATAAATATCAAGAGTTTCCTTTGCTTTTTGCATTTGTTTTTCTTTTGTCATATATTCTAAAGTTCTTAAATTATGAAGTCTATCTGCTAATTTTATTATTATAACTCTTATATCCTCTGCCATAGCAAGAAGCATTTTTCTTACATTATCTGCCTGTTGTTCTTCTTTTGACTTGTATTTAAACTTTGTAAGCTTTGTAACCCCATCTACAAGCTTTGCAATTTCTAAATTGAATTCTTTCTCCATTGTTTCAAAAGTACAACTAGTATCCTCTAAAACATCATGAAGAATTCCTGCTGCTATAACACTTGTATCTGCCCCTAATTCTACAAGTATCTTAGCTACAGCAACTGGATGAATTATATATGGTTCACCAGACTTTCTTGTTTGATTTCCATGTTTTACTTTAGCAAAATTATAAGCTTTATTTATAAGGTCTAAATCAACATTTAATTTATTTTCTTTTATACAACTAATTAGGTCATCAATTAATTTATCACTCATATAAACTTACTCCCCTCGAACTTTTTTAACAAATAATAGCTGGTAAAAACCAGCAGCCATTGTTTATTTAAAAAACATTATATATTATTATGAGTTCTTTTTCAACTTTCCCCCAAAATAAAAAAGTGTTAATTATTATTTTGCTTTTTCTGCCCTACTGGCTCAAAGTCAATGCAAAATAATAACTAACACCGTTTGACTAAATTAAAATTCATAATCTACTAAACTGTAGACGTCAAAATCTTTAAATTTTTCTCTTCCATTAAGACCTGTAAGTTCAATAACAAAATCTAAAGAAACAATTTCTGCCTCTGCCTTTTCTATAAGCTTTATAGCAGCTTCAGTAGTTCCTCCTGTTGCTAATAAATCATCTACTATTGCAACTCTTTGTCCCTTTTTAATTGAATCTTTATGAATTTGTAGTATATCTGAACCATATTCTAAACCATAGCTTATTTCTAAAGTTTCTCCTGGAAGCTTACCTTTTTTTCTTACTGGCACAAATCCTGCACCTAATGCATAAGCTACTGGTACACCAAATATGAATCCTCTTGCTTCTGGTGCTACTATAATATCAATATTTTTATCTTTCAAATGCTCTACTATTTTATCTATTGCTTCTTTAAGAGCATCTTTATCTTGTATTAATGTTGTTATATCTTTAAAACTTATACCTTCATGTGGGAAACCCTCAATAACTCTAATTTTACTTTTTAAATCCATGTCATGTCCTCCTTATGATATATCTATTTCATTATTTTTATTTAATGAATGTAGATATTTAACTATCTGCTCTGCTCTATCTTTATCCTCTGTAGTTAATAATTCAACCACTATTTTAGAATTTCCTAATACACCTACTGGATTTACTGAAGGAGTTATAAACTCTATTATTCTAAATATATTTTCATCATTTAAATCTACTATCTTATTAAAATCCATTATTGCTCTTAATCCATAATTATTAGTTTTAACTAAAAACTTTTTACCTTCTTTAAGAATAACAGCATTTTCGCCCTTTACAGGAATATCACACCACTTTGAACCTATTGTAATAAGGTCAAGATATTTATTTATACTCTTTAGATTATAATAGATTGCTATAGATTGCATAAGCTTAAAAGTTAATTCACTTAAAGCTAAATTTTTATATCTATATTGACATTCCTTTTGATTTGGATTTATATAAATATATTTCTTTTTAATATCAGTTTTTTTATTCTCTAAGACAATAAAATCTATCCCTAGCTTACTGCAAAGCTCTACCTCTTCCTCTGCTCTTAAATCTACACCTAAAGTTATAAGTAAATCAGTTCCTAAAAAATCAATGTTATCTTTAAGATTTTTGCAATCAATCGTTCCTGATTTTATTCCATCATGAATTAAATACTCAACATCTGCATTTAAATATCTTAAAAGTAATGTTAATGATGCAACAGCACATATTCCATCTACATTTGATATTCCATAAACCATTATTTTTTTTCTATTATTAATAGCATAAACTAATTTTTCTATAGCTTTATTCATATGTTTAAGTAAGAAGGGATTATATCCTGATATGTAATTTGGATAATATATACTATTCCAAACATTACTCATGATTCACTCCTCCATAAAATAAGAAAACAACTATATTATAATTTAATTTTATAATAATATCAATTCTTTTCAAAAGAAAAAAAGTGAAATAGATTTATTCTACTTCACTTTTTAGTGTTATGAACTAAAAATTATTTAGTACTTTTTTTAATTCTTTTTTCTAATAAGCTCCAAACTGATGGTGCTATTACTATTGATGAATAAGTACCTGATAAAATACCAATTATTATTGGGAATGAAAAATCTCTAACACTTGGTACAAATATAAAGACTGCAACTATTGTAAATAATGTTGTTAATGTTGTATTTATTGATCTTGCCATAGTTTGAGTTATACTCTTATCTGCAAGTTCATTAACATCACTTCTTCTATTTGCTCTTCTATTTTCTCTTATTCTATCAAATATAACTATTGTAGCATTAATTGAATAACCAATTATAGTTAATACTGCTGCTATAAATGGTGAATTAACTGAAATTCCAAATACAGCATATACACTTAATGTTATTAAAACATCATGAATTAGGGCTGTTAAAGCAGCTATACCAAACTTAAATTCAAATCTTATAGCAATGTATATAAGCATTGCAACAAATGCTATTGATAATGCTATTAATGAACTTTTTGTAAGGTCTTTTCCTATTGATGCTCCAACTTCATCTTGTGAAACTATAACTTTTGAATCTTCTTCAGGCATTGTATCATATTTTTCTTTTAATGCTTTAACAAATTCAGTAACCTTATCATTTGGAAAATCCTTTGATTTTACTTCATATTGAGTGTCATTTACTGTATTAGTTACAGGATCTTTTGCATACTCTTTAACCATTTCATCTACTTCTACTTTATTAAAATCTCCACCAAACTCAAAAGTAACACTTGTTCCTCCTGCAAAGTCAATTCCTAAGTTTAATCCCTTAAAGGCCATAAATCCTATCCCTATTAAAATTATAATAGCTGATATTGAAAACCATATTTTTTTCTTTTCTACTATCTTTAGCATCATTCTACCCCCTCTTTACACCGAAACAAGATGGATTTTTTAATAATCCCATTTCTACTGCACGGTTCATAAGGAATTTAGTTACAAATAATGCTGTAAATAAACTTACTACTATACCTATCATTAAAGTTATAGCAAATCCCTTTACAGAACCTGAACCAAGGAAATAAAGAACTAATGCTGCTATTATAGTTGTAACATTTGAATCCACTATTGAAGACATAGCATTTTCAAAACCTCTTTGAACTGAAGTTTTACTTGATACACCTTTTTTAACTTCTTCTCTTATTCTTTCAAATATAAGTACATTTGCATCTACTGCCATACCAATTGTAAGCAAGAATCCTGCAATTCCTGGCAATGTTAAAGTTGCACCTATCTCTTCAAATATGAATAAAACTAAACATACAAATAAAGTTAATGCAAAGCTTGCAAGTAATCCTGGAACTCTATAATAAATTATTAAAAATAAAAATATTAATGCTATTCCTATAGCTCCTGCTTTTAATGCATTTGGAAGAGCAGTTTCTCCAAGTTGTGCTCCTACTGTTTGTAATGATACTTGCTTTATTGTTACAGGTAATGCTCCAGCATTTATTATAGCTGCTAAGCTTTTTGATTCAGTAATACTTCCACTTCCTGTTATTACAGCATTTCCATCTGAAATAACAGCTTGTACAGTTGGACTACTTATTGTTTCATCATCCATCTTTATTGAAATTTGCTTTCCCATATACTTTTCTGTAGCTTCTGCAAATTTAGTTTTTCCACTATCATTTAATTCTAATGAAACCTGTGGTTCATTTGTTGTAGAGCTATAAGTAACTGTTGCTTTTTTAACATCATCTCCAGTTAAAATAACATCTCCATCTGGGGAAACAAATGTTAATTCTCCTGATTTGCTTAAGTCTTCAATAATTTTTGCTGAATCATATTGTCCTGGAATATCAATTCTTACTCTTCTATCTCCTTCTGTTGAGACAACGGTTTCAGCAACACCTACCTTGTTTACTCTTACTGCTAATTGTTCTTTTACTTGTTCTAATTTTTCACTTAGATTTTCAACAGAATCAGCATCTTGTATTTCCATTACTACAGAAACTCCTCCTTGTAAATCTAACCCTTTAGTTATTGTTTTACTAAAAGGTCTAAATTCATATCCTGCAATTTCAATGCCTTTATATCCTACAAAAGCAAAGCCTAAAACAAATAAAATGCACAATATGAATAAAATTGAACTTTTACCTTTTGTCTTCATATATATCCTCCTCAGTAATACTAAAAATTCACAACACACATGTTATTATATCACATGACTATTATTGAATAAAGATTTTTTATTCTTATTAAATTAAAAGAATAAATATATTATTACTCCTTAAGCTATTAACTCTAAGTTATAGGGAAATAATATATTTATCCTATCCTGATAATAAAAAGAATTTGATAAAAATTCCCTAATTTTATAGTGAATTTTTTAAAGATTTACTCCTAATACCCCAGAAATTCCACCAAAAAATATATCCAAAATTAAATATACCAAAAAATTTTTTTGAAATGATACATTTCCCTTTATTAATCCAACAATTAAATTGGTCAAAAAAAAGAATAATATTCCTAAAATAATTCCTATTAAAAGTCCTTTACTTTCATTTTTCTTTGCAGCATAAATTCCACCTATAATTAATGAAATTGATAATATTATAGAATAAATAACACTATAACTTTTTTCACTTATATCTAATTTCATCATAAAAATTGATAATATAATTAAAAATAATAATACTAAAAATAATGAACGTATTAATCCTTTTATTAATGATTTTATAAACTTAAATTTTTCCATAAAAACACCCCCTAATATTTCATTTTATGAAATATTAGAGGGATTTATTAATTAAGCTTTCTTTTTTGTAGCTTCTTCATCAAGTTTATTTGCTATTGCTTGCTTTGTAAATCTTAATCTTGTTTTATTAGGACCAGATTCTAATATTATTGAATCATCTTCTAAAGTTATTATTTTTCCAATAACTCCTCCTCTAGTCATAACCTTATCATTAACTTTTAATGAATTTAACATTTCATCATACTTTTTTCTTCTCTTTTTCTCTGGTAACATCATAACTAGATAAAAAACTATTAAAATCACTATCATTGGAATAAATTGTATTAAAGTTGAGTATTTTTCCATCTTTCTTCTTCCTTTCGATTATATATTAAGCTTATGCTTCTTTTTAAGAAGTGTACAATGCTTTATACAATTTTGTCAATACTAAGCTTTTCCATTCCATTCTTTAAGTTTTTGTTCCTTAAATTCTTTAAAGTATCCTCCATCAATAGCATTTCTTATGTCTTCCATTAGCTTATTATAAAAATATAAATTATGAAGAACGCAAAGTCTCATTGCTAATAATTCTTTAGCTTTAAATAAATGTCTTATATATGCTCTTGTATAATTTTTACATGCTGGACATTGACATCCTTCATCTATAGGTCTTGTATCTAATTCAAATTTAGCATTCATAAGATTTATTTTTCCATCTTTAGTAAATACATGCCCATGTCTTCCATTTCTAGCTGGAAGAACACAATCAAAGAAGTCAACACCTCTATCTACAGCTTCTAGTATATTACTTGGTATTCCAACGCCCATTAAATATATAGGCTTATCTTCTGGAAGATGAGGTACTACTGCATCTATAATTTTATACATTTCTTCATGAGTTTCCCCTACAGCTAATCCTCCTATTGCATATCCATCTAAGTCCATTTTAACAATTTCCTTAGCATGCTCTATTCTTATATCCTCATATACTCCCCCTTGATTTATTCCAAAAAGCATTTGTTCTTTGTTTATTGTACCTTCAAGGGAATTTAATCTGTCCATTTCTTTTTTACATCTTTCAAGCCATCTTGTTGTTCTTGCTACAGATTTTTCTACATACTCTCTTGTTGAAGGATTAGGAATACATTCATCAAAAGCCATTGCTATTGTTGAAGCTAAATGACTTTGTATTTGCATAGATTCCTCAGGACCCATAAATATTCTTTTTCCATCTATGTGAGAATTAAAATATACTCCCTCTTCTTTAATCTTTCTCATCTTTGCCAACGAAAAAACTTGAAATCCACCTGAATCTGTAAGAATAGGCTTATCCCAATTCATAAATTTATGTAATCCTCCAAGCTTATAAACTACCTCATCTGTTGGTCTTAAATGAAGGTGATATGTATTAGATAATTCTACTTGACATCCTATTTCTTTTAAATCCATTGATGAAACAGCACCTTTTATAGCTGCTAAAGTTCCAACATTCATAAATACAGGGGTTTCTATAGTTCCATGAGGGGTAACAAATCTTCCTCTTCTTGCCTTACCATCTTTTCTTAATAAGGTATATCTCTTACTCAAAAAATTCACTCCTTCTATTTTTCAGTTGTATTTTTATTTTATGAACATAGCATCTCCAAATGAAAAGAATCTATACTTTTCTTTTACAGCAACATTATAAGCATTCATAACATTTTCTCTACCAGCTAAAGTTGATACAAGCATTATAAGTGTAGATTCTGGAAGATGAAAATTAGTAATTAAATTATCTACAACTTTAAATTTGTATCCAGGATAGATAAATATATTAGTCCATCCACTTTGCTCTTTAACCATTCCATTTTCATCTCCTATGGTTTCAAGAGTTCTTGTTGAGGTTGTTCCAACTGAAATTATTCTGTTTCCTCTTTTTTTAGTTTCATTTATAATATCTGCACTTTCTTTTGAAAGCATATAAAACTCTGAGTGCATATTATGTTTTTCTATTTCTTCTACCTTTACAGGTCTAAAAGTTCCAAGCCCAACATGTAATGTTAAATATACTATATTTACACCCTTATCTTGAATTTTCTTTAATAATTCTTTAGTAAAATGTAATCCAGCTGTTGGAGCTGCTGCTGAGCCTTCTTCTTTTGAATAAACAGTTTGATATCTTTCTTTATCATCTAATTTTTCATGAATGTATGGTGGAAGAGGCATTTCTCCTAAAGAATCTAAAACCTGCTCAAATATTCCTTCATAATAAAATTCCACTATTCTATTTCCATTTTCTAAAACTTCTATAACTTCTGCTTTTAACAATCCATTTCCAAAAGCAAATCTTCTTCCCTCTCTTGCACTTTTTCCTGGTTTTGCTAAGCATTCCCACTTGTCACCTTCAACTCTTTTTAAAAGAAGGAATTCAATTTTTCCTCCAGTATTTTCTTTTTCACCAATTAATCTTGCTGGCATAACCCTAGTATTATTTAAAACCAAAGTGTCACCTTTATTTAAGTAATCTATAATGTCATAAAATTTCTTATGCTCTATCTCTCCTGTTTTTTTATCTAAGACCATAAGTCTTGATTCATCTCTTTTTTCTAAAGGATGCTGAGCTATAAGCTCCTCTGGAAGATAAAAATCAAAATCACTTACCTTCATTAAAATTCACTACTCCTCATTAAAAAAACTTTTTTGTTCACTTATTATATTTTTATCTTTTCTAAAGATTCTTCCTAAATGCTTATAAGCCTTTTCTGTTGCCACCCTTCCCCTAGGAGTTCTTACTATAAAGCCTTTTTGAAGAAGATAAGGCTCATAAACATCTTCTAATGTTCCAAGTTCCTCTCCAATAAAATATGATAAAGTTTCAATTCCTACAGGTCCTCCACCAAAATTATCTATTATGGCTTCTAATATTTTATTATCAACTTTATCAAAGCCTTCATTATCAACTTCTAATAAGTTTAAAGCTTCTCTTGCTTCTTTTAAACTTATTAAATTATCTGAATACACTTGCGAATAATCTCTTACTCTTTTTAACAATCTATTTGCCACTCTAGGAGTTCCTCTTGACCTTTTTGCTATTTCAATAGCTCCTTCTTCTGTAATATTACATCCAAGAACCATAGCACTTCTTATTACTATTTCCTTAAGTTGCTCTATTGTATAGTATTCCATAGCACAAAGTACTCCAAATCTATCTCTTAAAGGAGAAGTAAGCATACCTATTCTTGTTGTTGCTCCTATAAGAGTAAAGGAGGGAAGGTCTAATCTTATTGATTTTGCAGCTGCACCTTTTCCTATTACTATATCCAAAGCATAATCTTCCATTGCTGGATATAAAATTTCTTCTACACTTCTGTTTAATCTATGAATTTCATCAATAAATAAAACATCATTATCTTTTAATGTAGTAAGAATGGCAGCTAAATCTCCTGCTCTTTCTATTGCAGGTCCAGAGGTAATTTTTAAGTCCCCTTTCATTTCCTTTGCTATTATATTTGCTAAGGTGGTTTTTCCAAGGCCTGGAGGACCATATAAAAGAACATGGTCTAATGCTTCATTTCTTTTTTGAGCTGCTTTTATAAATATATTTAGCCTTTCTTTAACCTTATCTTGCCCAATATATTCATTTATTTTTTGAGGTCTTAAACTTAATTGACTATCTCCTTCTAGTTCTTCAGGTGTGATAATTCTTTCCATAACTTCTCCCTCCCTTTTTTATTACCCCATAAGAATTCTTAAACATTCTTTTATAATATTTTCAACAGACTCCTCTTTATTTGCCTTCTTTAATGAAAGTTCTGCTTCTTTTTCACTATATCCTAAAGCTAATAATGCACCTAAAGTTTCATTCATCTTAACAGCACAATTTTCATCATCACCATTTAATTCTTCTAAGTTTCCATTTTCTATTATCATATCTTCTTTAGAAAGCTTATCTTTAAGCTCTAATATTATTCTTCCTGCTGTTTTTTTACCTATACCAGGAGCTCTACATAATTGTTTATCATCACCTGTTATAATAGCATATTTAAGATTATTTATTCTGCTTATTGATAATAAAGATAATGCAGCCTTTGAGCCAACTCCATTTATTCCTAAAAGAAGCTTAAACATTTCTAATTCTTCCTTTGTTTCAAAACCATAAAGACCTATAAAATCTTCTCTTACTATCTGTTCTAAATAAAGCTTAACCTCTTCTCCACTTGCAGGCATAGCCGACATAGTAGCCCCAGATGTAAAAATTCTATAACCTATTCCGTTATTTTCTACTATTATATAGTCCTTATTTATACCTATATATTTTCCTTTTATGTATTCATACATAAATTAATTCCTCCATTATAAAAGCTATATTATACTCTATCATTTGATAAGTTTTTTTTCAACTCTTATAATGAAATCATTTTTAAGAAATAAGCTCAGATATTGCTTCTTCAGCTTCTTCTCTTGTATTAAATTCTCTCTCAAAATTATTTATGCTTTCTTTATCTTTTTCTGTTAAATTTTCAAATTTTTTTCTTTGGTTAAATATATCTGTTTTCTCATTTTCTATTTTTAACTTACATTTATCATCACTTTTAAAAATAGCTAGATATCCATTGTATTCTCTTATATAATATTTATTTGGTGCTACTGTTCTTGTATAGTATAATTTATTTGTACATTCTTGTGTTAAGCTATAACCTTCTTTAACTAAAATCTCACTTAATTCTTCTTCTGTTAATTTATCACTAATTCCAAGTTCTTTTTTTAAATCTTTTAAAGTTTTTTCCTCTTCAGTAATAATACCTTTACTTAATGAAACTTCAATATCTTCACTTAAATATTCTTTATCCTCTGTTTTTGAAATACTTTTATTATTTGTACTTACTTTGCTTTCTAAATATATATTTGTTAATAAGTAGCTTACAGAAAAAACTGTTGTTAATATAGCAAATATCATTATTCCACTTTTAATTTTATCTTTCATTTTTGTACATCTCCTTATTTTATTAACCTTTTTTAAGCCTTGCCAAATTAAATAAAAAATATACATATTAAATAAAAAAATTGACAAAGTTTTTTGTGTGATTTAAACTTTATATAATACATTTGTATATGTTAAGGAGATGTTAAAGTTTGAATATTGTTGATGAAATAAAAAGACTTAAAAAAGAAAAAAATGCACTTATATTAGCCCACCTTTATCAAAGACCAGAAATTCAAGAACTTGCTGATATAGTTGGAGATTCATATTTTCTTAGTAAAAAAGCTATGGAATCTGATAAGGATTTAATAGTTTTTTGTGGAGTTGGTTTTATGGCTGAAAGTGCAAAAATTCTTTCACCTGAAAAAAGAATTCTTTTACCTGCTAAAAATGCAAGATGTCCAATGGCTGATATGGGCGTAGTGTACAAGCTTCAAGCCTTAATGGATCAACATCCTAATGCTAAGGTAGTTAGCTATATAAACACAAATCTTGATATAAAAGCAATGTCTGATGTATGTGTTACCTCTTCATCTGCTTTAAAGATAATGAATAATCTTGAAGGTGATGAAATAATATTTGTTCCTGATAGAAATCTTGGAGAATACATAAGTGAACATTTCCCAAATAATAAATTTATACTTTACCAAGGATTCTGTCCTGTTCATGAAAGAGTTAAACCTGAAGATATTCTTGAATTAAAAGAAAAATATCCAACTTATGAAGTATTAGTTCATCCTGAATGTAATAAACCAGTTCGTTCATTAGCTAACTTTATAGGAAGCACTTCTGATTTAATTAATTATTCTGTTAAGTCTAATGCTAATGGATTTATTGTTGTAACAGAAGAAGGTGTTTTACATCAGATGAAGCAAAAGAGTCCTAATAAAGAATTTATTCCTCTAAATAACCACATGATATGTCCAAATATGAAAATGACTACTTTAGAGGAACTTTATGATTGTTTACTAAATGAAAGTAATGAAGTGCAAATAGATGAAGAGCAAAGAGTTAAAGCTTTAACTGCCCTTGAAAATATGCACCTATTGGGGGATAGATAAAAATGATTAAAACTTTTGATGTGTTAGTTGTTGGTAGTGGTATAGCTGGGGTTTATACTGCTCTTAACTTAAACAGCAATTTAAATATTTTATTAATTTGTAAAGAAGGATTAAAGGATTGTAACTCCTATTTAGCTCAAGGAGGAATATCTTCTGCTCTTAATTCTGACGACTTTCCATCTTATATAGAAGACACTTTAAAGGCTGGAAATTATAAAAATGATTTAGATGCTGTTCAAACATTAGTTAGTGAATCAAAGAAAAATATTCAAAGACTTATAGACTATGGAGTTCCTTTTGATAGAAAGAAAGATGGCTCTTTATTATATACAAGAGAAGGTGGACATAGCACCTTTAGAATTGCTCATGTTAAGGATGAAACTGGTAAATATATTATGGAAACTCTTTATGAAAGACTTAAAGAAAGAAATAATATAAAAATTATTGAGCATTGCAAATTAGTAGATATAATTAGAAAAGATAATAAATGTTTAGGAGGAATTTGTATTCATAATGGTCAAGAAATACAAATTCATGCAAAATGTACAATTCTTGCAACTGGTGGTTTAGGAGGTCTTTTCAATTCTACTACTAACTTTCCATTTTTAACTGGAGATGGTATTGCTATTGCCCTTAAACATAATGTTGCTATAAAAGATATAAATTATTTACAATTACATCCAACAGTTCTTTATGAACCAGATTGTATTGGAAAAAGACTTCTTCTTTCAGAATCTTTAAGAGGAGAAGGTGGAAAACTTAAGAATCTAGATAATGAAGAATTTGTAGATTCACTAAAACCTAGAGATGTTGTATCAAAAGCAATTTTAGAAGAAATAAAAAAGCATCCTGACAAGCCATATGTATACTTAGATTTAACTCATTTAGATAAAAACTTCCTAATGCACAGATTCCCATTTCTTTATAATGCTTGTGCAGAAAGAGGTTATCATATGGAAAAAGACCTTCTTCCTGTATCTCCTGCTCATCATTATGCTATGGGTGGAATCAAAATTAATTTATATGGTGAAACAAGCTTAAATTCATTATATGCTTTAGGAGAAGCTGCTTGTACTGGAGTTCATGGAAATAATAGACTTGCAAGTAACTCTTTATTAGAAGGTATAGTTTTTGGATATAGATGTGCTAAAAAGATAAATAGTGAGCTTTTTGTAACCAATAACTCAAGTTATCCAAGTAAAGAAGATGTTATTGATTATTTAAAAGAAAGGGTGGATGAAAATTATGCTAAATTACTTAATTATTGATGATATAATACAAAGAGGTTTGAATGAAGATATGCCTTTTGGGGATATAACAACCTCAAGTATAATACCAGAAGATAGCACTTGTACAGCTTCCCTTTATGTAAAAGAAGATGGAATAATATGTGGTCTTCCTGTTTTTGAAAGAGTTTTTACTCTTATTGGAGATGTTAAATGCAACTTATTTAAAAAAGATGGAGAAAAAGTTTTTAAAGGTGAAAAAATAGGAGAAGTTAAAGGTAATACTCAGAAGGTTCTTATGGGAGAACGTATAGGACTTAATCTCCTTCAAAGAATGAGCGGAATTGCAACAACTACTAATAAATATGCTAAAGAAATAGAAGGTACAAAAGCTAAGGTAGTTGATACAAGAAAAATAACTCCTTTATATAGACATATTGATAAATACTCTGTTCTTTGTGGAGGAGGAGCTAATCATAGATACTCTTTATCAGATTCAATTTTAATTAAAGATAATCACATAGATGCTGCTGGTAGTATTTCAAATGCAGTAGCTTTAGCTAAAAAAAATGCTTCATTTACAACTAAGGTTGAAGTTGAAACAGAAACAAAGGAAGATGTTTTAGAAGCAATAGAATCAAAGGCTGATATAATAATGCTTGATAATATGTCTCCTGCTATGGCTAAAGAAATGGTTGAACTTATAGATGGAAGAGCTATTGTAGAATGTTCTGGAAATATAACAATAGAAAATATAAAAGAATATGCTAAAACTGGTACAGATTACATATCTGTTGGAGCATTAACTCACTCTTTTAAAGTTCTTGATATATCTCTTAAAAATCTAGTTATGGATTAAATTTAAAGCTGTCTTGTAAAGTTAAATTTACGGACAGCTTTTCTTCTTCTTTACAACTTTCTTTACATGTAATAATATGATATTATCTTTATTTTTGAGAGGAGAATTTTTATGTTTATTTTAACCTATGAAATGAAATTAAAAGAAGTAGATAATATAATTGAAATACTTCAAGTAAATGATATATTTAATGTATTTTATGAAAGTCCATTAGAAATTACTACTGATGAAAATGGTTATGGTTATGTAGAAAAGGAAGATGATATAGTAACACTAAAGATAGCTTTTGAAGGACAGAAAGAAGAATTAGATGACTTTGTTTCAAAAATAACTGAAATTATGAAAAGTAAACCTCTTGCTATATATGAAGAAGATTATTCCTATGATGATGATTTTTCTATTCCTGCTATAGAAATAAATGAAGACTGGGTTTTAGCTTCTCCAGAAGAAGAAATTGATGAAGGTAAAAAGAAAATTAACTTTATTTCACAAGGTGCATTTGGTACTGGACTTCATGAAACTACTCAAGATTTATTAAGAATTATCTTAGAAAAAGATTTTACTAATAAAAGAGTTTTAGACATTGGCACAGGTTCTGGTATTTTATCCCTTGCAACATCTATAAAAAATGCTTCTGAAGTTGTTGCTGTGGACATTAGAGATGTTCAAGATGAGGTTGAATTAAATGCTTCATTAAATAACATTTCTACAATAAAAACATTAATTGGTGATGCTATTTCAGGAGAAATTACTATAGAAGGTGATTTTGATTGGATTTACATAAATATAGGTGGTGAAGAAACTGAAATGTTTATGCCTTTAATAAATGAACATTTAAAAAAGGATGGTAAATTACTTGTATCTGGTCTTGTTGAATGGAGCTTTGAGAAAGTTAAAGATATGGTAAAAAGTTATGGCTTTAAGGCAATAGAAAAGCATCAAACAAATGAATGGTGTACAGCTATTTTTGTAAGAGCTTAAAAAATTAGGAATTGTTTCATTAAAAAAGGTGCCTATAGATTTGTATATCTATAAACACCTTTGTTTAAGTTTATTATATCACTAATTTCTTTCTTTTTCCATGTAAATTATTTTTTAAACACTTGTTCAAAAAATATTCTACTTTATTACATTTTCAATTTCTGAAATTCTAGTATTAACAGCTTTAAATCCTACTCCTCCAACATACCAAGCTTGTGAATCTAAATATATTATTTTATTATTTTTATATGCTGATGTTTTTTTCACTAATTCATTTTCTACTATTTCTTTAGCAGTATTATTTTCAGTTCCAGTTATAGTATTTTTATCTATTATAAAAATGTAGTCTGGATTTTTTTCTAATAAATACTCATATGAAATAGTTTGTCCATGTTTATCATCACCAACACTAGCATCATTTATTTTAAATCCAAATTCATTATAAAGCATATTAAATCTTGATTTTTCACCATAAACACTTATTGAATTGTCTGCTACCATTAATATTGCTGCATTTGAATTAGTCTCTTTGACCTTAGCACTTACTTTCTCTAGTTTACTCTTTATTTCATTTAAATTTTCTTTCATTTCATCCTCTTTTTCAAAAATTTGCCCTAAAATATTACAACTAAATTCAAGAGATTTCATAAAGTCTGTTGATTCACTTCCAAGCCCTATTGTAGGTGCTATTTTTGATAATTCTTCATATGAATCTTGTTGTCTTCCTTCTATTATTATTAAATCTGGCTTAAGTTTATTTATTTTTTCTATATCAAATTCCTTAAGACCACCAATATCAACATACTTTTTATCTTTATATTCATTTAAATAAGATGGAAGTCCTTGTTTTGGAAGTGCCTTAACTTCAACACCTAAAGTACTTAATATATCTAATGAACCATAATCTAAAACAACTACATTTTTAGGATTCTTTTTAACTTCTGTACTACCAAATCTATGCTCTATTGTTAAAGCTCCTACTTCCTCTTTTTGCGAACTTGATTTTCCCTTAAATAAAAATGCTCCTCCAATTAATATTATAATAATTACTGCTACAATAGCTAATACTTTTTTATTCATAATTTTCTCCTTTGTTTTTTAAGCTAAACATTTGTTTTTTTACATTTTTTGCATTTGTTATTACAATGATAAATACATATTTTGTTTCCTCCAATATCTCTTATATCAAAATCAATCTCATATATTTCTTCTAAAAATTCTTTATTTATCACACATTCCTTTTCAGATGCCCTCACCACCTTTCCATTTTTCATAACTACTATATTATCTGAATAGCAGGATGCAAAATTAATATCATGCATTACAATAACAACTGTTTTATTAAGTTCTTTAACTAAATTTTGAAGAACCTTCATCATTTCTACTGAATGTTTAATATCTAAGTTATTTAAAGGCTCATCTAATAAGATATATTCTGTATTTTGAGCTATCACCATTGCTATAAAAGCTCTTTGTCTTTGCCCTCCGCTTAGTTCATCTAAATATCTATTTTTTATGTCCTGAAGACCCATATATTCTATAGCTTCTTCAACATATTTTTCATCTTCCTTTTTAAGCCTTCCCTCACAATAAGGAAATCTTCCAAATTCAACTAATTCTTTAATAGTAAGTCTTATATTAATATTATTAGCTTGTTTTAAAATAGCTATTTTTTTTGCTAATTCCTTAGTATTAAAGTCACTAAGCTTCTTACCTTCTATAATAACCTCTCCTCCATCATTTTTCCCTATTGGAGTAATCATTGATAATACTGTACTTTTTCCTGCTCCATTTGGTCCTATAAGAGAAGTTATCTTTCCCTTTTCAATATTAAAAGAAACATTTTTAAGCACTGTTTTGTTGCCATATTTCTTTGTTATATTTTTTATC
>CACZYK010000040.1 GCA_902785295.1 uncultured Clostridium sp. | reverse complement strand
AATGTAAGTAGCTTTGAAGTTATTCATTGCCAAAACAGATACGTTGAAACAGTAAAATTCTTAAAATGTTTATATTTGATTACATTTTAAGTAGCAGATTGTAAATAATGATTCAAAATAATAAACCATTAATAAATATTGCTAAAAAAGAGTATAGATATAATTTAATTCAAAATATTATTATAGGAAGTATTATTTTAAGTATTACAATTCTTAATACAATCATTTCATCTATAAGTATATCAATGTATAAATATAGCTTAGGAGAAAAGATGTTTACTTTAATTATAGCAATAAGTATGATAATTATATTTTATGGGTTTATAATACTCAGTTCTATTTTTTACTTAAAACTGAGTTGGAGTAGTGATTTTTGGATAACTTTAAATGAAAGCGGACTTACATATTCAGAAATTAAAAAAATTATAATCTATGAGAATATAATTAATGGACTATTAGGTATTTCATCAGGTATTATAATAGGAATTTTTTTAAGTATTTTTACAGTAAATAAGCTTTTTCAATCCACTTCATTTATAAAAATAAATTGGGTAGTAATTTTAATTATTTCTTGTGTATTAGCAATAATATTAACATTAATTTCTTTATTATTATCATCATTTTTTCAAGGTATAAAGCTTAAAAATATACTGAATAAATTTAGTATAAATAAAGATTTAGAGTTTAATGGAAAGAAAAGTAGTGGTAGTAAGCTTTATAAAATGGCATGGAGAAATATAAAAAGAGAAAGGGATAAAGTATTTGTTATAGTTGGATTTATATCTGTAGGTTTAATTATTTTAAATACTATATTTACTATTACATCAAGTAGTAACATTAAGGAAACTGTTGAGGCTGCAATTAATGTAGATTTTTTTCTTACAGGAATTGATACCTCTAAAGATGAATTAAGAGAAAAAGAGCAATATGTACCACAATCAATTATTAATAAAATAGAGAGTGATGAAAATTTCAAAGAGGGTGGAAGATTATATCATAATTTAGATTATTATAATGTAACTCTTAAAACAGATAAGCTTCCTGAGGTATCTGGATTATTAAAATATGAATTTCAAAAAGATAGTAATGATAATTATTTTGTTAATTTATATGGAGCAGATGATTTTGTTATGTCTAAATTAGAAATAATTGATGGAACTTTAGATTATAACAAATTAAAAAGTGGAAAATATATTATTTATGGAGTAGAAAGAGATAAAAATGGAACAGAATATGCAGGAGAAATAAGTAAGGAATGGGATTATTATAATGTAGGAGATAAAATAACTTTATGTTATGAAAAAAGTTCTAAGGAGTATGAAATATTAGCAAAGTGTGTTGTTAATCATTCAACCTCAGAGCAATTAAATCCCTATTATGTGGGAACAGAGGTTACATTTTACTTACCATCTTTAGAATATCTTTCTTATGTTAATGATAATGTGATGAGATATTTATTTAATTCAAATAATATTAATAAAATGGAAAAAAATCTTAAAGAGTATATAGCTAATAGTGATGTTTTATATGAATCTAAACTTACATGGAAAAATAAATATAGGAATGAAGAAAAAATTATAAATTTAGTAGGAATAATATTTTGTATTATTATTGGAGGAATAGGAATATTTAATTATTTAAATACTATTATTACATCTATGCTTTCAAGAAAAAAAGAATTTGCGTTGTTAGAATGTATAGGAATGACAAAAGCTCAAGTAAAAAGAATGGTTTTGTATGAAGGAATATATTATTTTTTAATTATAATTTTTATATCACTTATATGTAGTAGCTTAATATCAGTTATGTTTAGTCCTTTATTAACAGGATTTACATGGGATTATAAATTTACTCTTAAGCCAATATATATATGTATTCCAGTTATATTTTTAATTTCGATATTATGTCCTTATTATGTATATAAATCAATGAGTAAAACTAATTTGGTAGAAAGGATTAATAAATCATATTAATTATTCAAAAGAACAACTTTATTATAATCTTTGACATTTTAATAAAAAATAAGTATGCTTTATTATGAAAGATAAATATCGAATGTAAGTTTGGAGGAAAAATATGACAACAGAAAATAAAGTGTCTTATGATGTTACAGATTTAACCTCATTAGAAAAATTAGAACCAGTAAGAGTAAGACCTGGTATGTATATAGGGTCAACAGGAAGCAAAGGGCTTCATCATTGTATATGGGAAATATTAGATAATTCTATTGATGAAATAACTAATGGATATGGAGATAAAGCAACAATAATTATAAATAGAGATAAAAGTATAACTATAATAGATAATGGAAGAGGAATACCAACAGGTATTCACCCAGTAAAGAAAAAAAGTGGAGTTGAAATGGTATTTACAGAACTTCATACTGGAGGAAAGTTTAATAATAAAAATTACAAAACCTCTGGAGGACTTCATGGAGTTGGAGCTGCTGTTGTAAATGCACTTTCAAAGTGGCTTGAAGTTGAGGTTCATCAAAATGGTAATATTTATAAGCAAAGATTTGAATATGCTTATGATAAAGAATTAAAAAAGGATATGCCAGGAACTCCTGTAACAAAGCTTGAGATAGTAGGAAAAACAAATGAAACTGGAACAAAAGTTACTTTTATGCCAGACAAAGATGTCTTTTCAACTATAGATTTTAAATTTGATGTTATAGATGAAAGACTTCAAGAATTAGCATTCCAAAATAAAGGTATAAGACTTGAGCTTATAGATGAAAGAAAAGAAGAAACTGTTAAAAAGGAATATTATTCTGAAAGAGGACTTTTAGATTTTATAGATTATCTTAATGAAAGTAAAACAGTAATTCATCCAAATCCAATTTTATTTGAAGGAGAAAGGGAAGTTAATGGTCTTCAAATGTATGGAGAGGTATGCATGCAATTTACAGATTCAACAACAGATTATATAGTAAGCTATGTTAATAACATTCCAACAACAGAAGCTGGAACACATGAGACTGGCTTTAAAACAGGAATGACAAGAGCCTTTAAGGAATGGACTAGAAAGCTTGGACTTATAAAGGAAAAGGATAAGGAATTTGAAGGTGATGACTTAAGAGAAGGAATGACTGCAATAGTAAGAATAAAAATTACTAATCCTGTATTTGAAGGTCAAACAAAGACTAAGCTTGGAAATAATGAAGCTTATACAATGATGAATGATTTAGCTTATACTAAGCTTAGTGAATGGATAGAGGATAATAAAGAGCTTGCTACTAACATAATAAATAATGCTCTTCAAGCAGCCCAAAGAAGAGAAAAAATTAAAAAAATAAATGAAGCTGAGAAAAAGAAAGTAGGAAAAGGAACAGCACCTTTAGCTGGAAAAGTTGCTGTATGTACCATGAAAGATAATAGTGTTAATGAATTTATAGTAGTTGAAGGAGATTCTGCTGGGGGGTCTGCAAAGCAAGCAAGAGATAGAAGATTCCAAACTATTATGCCATCTAAGGGTAAGATAATGAATACTGAAAAGCAAAAGCTTGAAAATGTACTTGCATCAGAGGAGTTAAAATTGTTTAATGCAGCTATTGGCACAGGAACATTAGATAATTATAAAGAAGAAAATTTAAAATACAACAAGATTATTATTATGAGTGATGCTGATGTCGATGGATTCCACATTAGAACACTATGGATGACTTATATTTATAGATATATGAGACCTCTTATTACTAATGGACATTTATACTTAGCACAACCTCCTTTATATAAGGTGTATAAACAAACAAAAAATGGAGATATTTATAAATATGCTTATTCTGATGAAGAGTTAGAAAAAGTAAAAAAAGAGGTTGGAAAAGGAGCACTTATACAAAGATATAAAGGGCTTGGAGAGATGAATCCAGAACAACTTTGGGATACAACATTAAATCCAGAAACAAGAACTCTTTTTAGAGTTACAATAGAAGATGCAGCAAAAGCAGAGAGAATGGTATCACTTCTTATGGGAGATGTGGTTGAGCCAAGAAAAAATTATATGTATAAGTATGCAGAGTTTTAATTAGGAGGAAAAGTTATGGCAAAGAAGATGAACGCAATACCAAAGGATAACAATATAATAGATGTAACTTTAGAAGAGGCAATGCCAGAAAATTATCTTCCTTATGCAGTTGAAGTTGCAAAAGAAAGAGCTCTTCCAGATGTAAGAGATGGTCTAAAGCCTGTTCATAGAAGAATTTTATATGGTGCATATCAATTAAAAGCCTTTCCAGATAGACCATATTATAAATCAGCAAGAATTGTTGGAGATATTTTAGGAAAGTACCATCCACATGGAGATACCTCCGTTTATGATGCTCTTACTATACTAGCTCAAGATTTCTCTACAAAAGAACCATTAATAGATGGTCATGGAAATTTTGGTTCAATAGATGGTGATAGTGCAGCTGCAATGAGATATACAGAAGCAAGACTTACAAATATTGCAATGGAAATGCTTAGAGATATTGATAAAGATACAGTTGATATGGTGCCAAACTATTCAGATAGTGAAATGGAACCAAAGGTTTTACCAAGCAGATATCCTAATCTTTTAGTAAATGGAACTTTTGGAATAGCTGTAGGTTTAGCTACAAATATTCCACCTCATAATTTAGGAGAAGTAACAGATGGTGTTTTAGCATACATAGATAATCCAGAAATTACAACAAAAGAATTACTTCAATATATAAAAGGACCAGACCTTCCAACAGGAGGAATTTTAATAGGAAAAGATTCATTATTATCTGCTTATGAAACTGGAGAAGGAAAGGTTATATATAGAGCAAAGGCAGAAATAGAAACATTAGAAAATGGAAGATTAGGAATAGTTATTACAGAGTTTCCTTTTAGAAGAAATAAAGCGAAGCTTCTTCAAACAATATCTGAAATGACAGGGGACAAAAGGCATGCAAAGGCTTTAGAAGCAATTACAGATATAAGAGATGAATCTGATAGAACAGGAATAAGGGCAGTAATAGAATTTAAGAAATCCACAGACAAAGAAGCCGCAGATAAGGTTCTTAAATATCTATACAAAAAAACAGACCTTCAATGTAACATAAGCTTTAATATGGTAGCTTTAGCTAATGGAAAGCCAGAAACTATGGGCTTAAAAACTATAATAAAGCATTATGTAAATCATCAAAAGGATATAGTTACAAGAAGAACAGTTAAAGAACTTGAACTTGCAGAAAAAAGATTTCATATAGTTGAAGGTTTTATAAAAGCTATAAATATTTTAGATGAAGTAATAAATACAATAAGAAATTCAAAATCTAAAAAAGATGCTGGAATAAACTTAATAAAAAACTTTGACTTTACAGAGCTACAAGCAAATGCTATTTTAGAGCTGATGTTATATAGACTTACAGGTCTTGAAATAAATGTCTTCCAAAAGGAGTATAAGGAATTAGAAAGAAAGATAAAAAAATATAAAAAAATACTTTCAGACGAAAAAGAGCTTTTAAAGGTTGTAAAAACTGAGTTAAAAGAAATAACTGATAAATATAGAACTCCAAGAAAAACAGCAATAATAGAAGATGAAAGTGAGGCAAAAATTCACTTAGATGAGCTTATTGTTGTTGAAGATGTTATGATAACTCTTTCTAAAGATGGATTTATAAAAAGAATACCTTACAAAAATTATGCTAGGTCTAATTTTAATGCTGATGAAATTGAATATAGAGAAGGAGACGAACTTAAGTATTTAATTAAGTCAAACACAAAAGAAAGTTTTCTTATATTTACAAATAAGGGAAATATGTATCAAATAAAAGGCATTAATATTCCAGAATATAAGTGGAAAGAAAAAGGAGAAAGAATTGACATAATAATAAAATCCATTAATTTAGATGAAGAAAAAATAGTTGGAGTTATATCTGTTGATGAATTTTCAAAAGATAAGTATATTCAAATAATAACTGATAGAGGAACAATTAAAAAATCTTCTTTAGACAAATTTATAACTAATTACTCAAAGCTTCAAGCAACTAAATTAAGAGCAAACGAAGAAGTTGTAATGGTAGAAATGCAAAATAATGAAAATAAGTTCTTAAGGGTAAAAACAGAATTAGGACTAGACTTTACTGTTGAAATTCCAACTGCTCTTGAAGATACTCCTAGAAATTTATTAGGCTATGAATTATTTAACCTTTCTTCAAAAGATAAGGTAGTAAGTATAGAATACACAGAAGATTTTAAAGTAAATGAATTTGGAGTAGGAATAACTTCAAAAGGAATGTTAAAATATTTTTCAAAAGTAAGTAAAAGTGATAAGCTAAAAATAAATACAAATTCTAAAGCTGAGTTATTGATGTTTACAAATAAGGGGAATATAATAAAAATAGCATCTTTTATCATTGAAGAAGCTATAAAAAAAGAATTCCCAATAACTAATTTAGCAGATAATCTTGTTAAGGGAGAAAAAGTTATTGGTTTATATTCAATAGAAGAATTTGATGAAAGATATGCAGTATATACCTTCACTAAAAAAGGAATAGTAAGAAAATCTAATCTAAAGGAATTTGAAGGAAAATATATAATGCAACAAGCGTATAAGTTTAAAACTGAAGATGATGAGATAATAAACATTGATATTGCAGGGGAAAATGTAGGACAGTTAATAATGATAACTAAAAAAGGAATGGCAATAAGATTCCTTGTATCAAGTGTAAGTTCTATGGGTAGAATATCTTCAGGAGTAACTGGAATAAGCCTTAAAGAAGATGATGAGGTTATATTTGGAAAATGTGTTATGAGCATAGGATATGAAGATGAAATTCACAATATAATTCAGCTTACCTCTAAAAACAAAGAAGTTAAAAATATATTGTTAGATGATATAAAGCTTCAAAATAGAGCAGGAAGAGGAAGTTGTGTAATGATTATAGTGCTTGATGATGAAATAAAAAATGTAACATTTTTAAAATAAAAGGAGGAATTTTTTATGAAAAAGGTAGCAGTTTTTTTGGCAGAGGGCTTTGAAGAAATTGAAGCATTAACAGTTGTAGATATAATGAGAAGAGCAAATGTTTATTGTGATATGGTAGCTACAAAAGAATTAGAGGTTAAGGGTGCTCATAATATTTTTGTTAAAGCAGATAGAGAATTTGGTGAAGATTTAAAAGACTATGATTTAATAGTATTTCCAGGAGGATTACCTGGTGCTACAAACTTAAGAGATGATAAGAGAATTACAGATTTAGCTAAGTATTTTTATGAAAATAATAAGCTTGTAGCAGCAATATGTGCAGCACCTATAGTTCTTGCAAAGGCAGATATAATAACAGGAAAAAATATAACTTCTTATCCAGGCTTTGAAGAAGAACTTAAAGGATGCAATTATACAGAAAATAAAGTTGAAGTTGATGGAAATATCATAACAAGCAGAGGTCCAGCTACAGCAATGGAATTTGCATATAAGCTTTTAGAAGTTTTAGGTGAAGAAAGCTATAAAACAATAAGTGCAGGTATGTTATATAAATAAATCATAAATATGGTGTAATGTTATTTCATACAGACAAATAGCATTACACATTTTTTTGTTTTTAATTTATAAGAAAGGGAAAAATTATATTTTTTATGAAGGGTGGAGGAGTTTTTGAAAGAAAAATGGATAGCAATTAACAGAAAGCAAGAGTTTGAAAAGCTTAGCAAAGAAACTAATTTACATCCTTTAATGGTTAGATTACTTGCAAATAGGGATATAAAAACGGGAAAAGAAGCCGCTCTTTTTCTAAATGGCACAATAAATGATTTACACGATGGAAGTCTTATGAAGGATATGAAAAAAGGTGTTTCTATCATAAAAAATGCAATATTAGATAAAAAGAAGATAGCAATATATGGAGACTATGATTGTGATGGAGTGTGTAGTACAACTATATTATATAAAGTTCTTCAAGCTTTAGGAGCAAATTTTAAGTATCATATTCCAAATCGTGAAGATGAGGGCTATGGAATGAATAGTAATAGAATAAGAAAGCTCAAGGAAGAAGGAGTAGAAGTTATATTAACCTGTGATAATGGAATATCAGCCATGGAAGAAGTAAGATTAGCAAAAGAGGTTGGAATGACTGTTGTAATAACAGACCACCACGATATACCTTATGTTGAAGAGGGTGGAGAGAGAAAAAATGTTATTCCAGAAGGGGATGCAGTTATAAATCCAAAACAAGATGATAGTTATCCTTTTAAAGAACTATGTGGTGCTGGAATTGCATTGAAATTTTCAGAACAATTAGTAAAAGCTATGGGAAGAAATTTTGATGAATTTAAATATTTATATCAGTTTGCAGCCATGGCAACAGTATGTGATGTTGTAGAGCTTTTAGATGAAAATAGAATCATAGTAAAAGAAGGACTAAAAATAATAAATAATAATCCTAATAAAGGATTAAATGAACTTATAAAGGTATCAAAACTAGAGGGCAAAACCATAGGGGAATATCATTTTGGTTTTGTATTAGGTCCTTGTGTAAATGCAACAGGAAGGCTTGAAACAGCAGATTTATCCGTTGAATTATTAATAACAGAAGATGATGATAGAGCAAGAAAATTAGCACAAAAGCTTCATGATTTAAATGCTAAAAGACAAGACATGACAGAAGAGAGTGTAGAAAGAGTTTTAGAAAAAATAAAAAATGAGAAAAATAAAGATGATAAAGTTATATTTGTTTATGATGAAGAAATTCATGAAAGTATAGCAGGAATAGTAGCAGGAAGGGTTAGAGAGTATTATAATCTTCCAACCATAATAATGACTAAAGGAAAAGATATGCCAAAAGGTTCAGGAAGAAGTATTGAAGGATACAATATGTTTGAAGAGCTTAGTAAGTGTAAAGAATATATAGATAAATTTGGAGGACATCCAATGGCAGCTGGTTTATCTGTTAAAAAAGAAAATTTACCTCTTTTGAAACAAGCACTTTTATCAAAATGTGAATTAACAGATGAAGATATTATTCCAGTAATAAAAATAGATTCTCCAATTGCAATAGAAAAAATAGATGAATCTTTAGTTTGTGATATAGAATCTTTAAGACCTTTTGGAAAAGGAAATAACGGTCCACTTTTAGGAGCAAAAAATCTTGAAGTAACAAGAGTTTTCTTTATGGGCAAGGAAGGAAGATTTATGAAGTTTAGATTTAAAAATTCTCTTACAGGAGGATATATAGATGGAATAAATTTTGATAAATATGAACCTTTCAAAGAAGAATTTATAGATAAGTATGGAGAAAATAGATTTTTGAAATTACAAGACGATGGATATGGAGGCTTTAATATGGATATAATATATTATCCAGGTATAAACGAATTTAATGGAAAAAGAACAATTCAATTAAACATAAAAGCTTTCAGATTATAATTTTTAAGGAGTGAATAAAAATTGAAGAAATATAAAATTATAATGACAGGGGGAGGGACAGCAGGTCATGTAAATCCTAATCTTGCTTTGATTCCAAGCCTTGAGAAAAATAATTTTGAAGTTAAATATATAGGAAGTAAAGATGGAATAGAAAAAGAAATAGTAAAAGATGCAAACATACCTTATTATGGAATATCAAGTGGAAAATTAAGAAGATATTTTGACCTAAAAAACTTTTCAGACCCATTTAAGGTTGTAAAAGGAGTTTTTGAAGCATCAAAAATAATGAAAAAAGAAAAGCCAGATGTAGTATTTTCAAAAGGCGGGTTTGTGTCTGTTCCAGTTGTAGTAGCAGCTTCTTTAAGAAAAATTCCAGTAGTTGCTCATGAATCAGATATAACACCAGGTCTTGCTAACAAGCTTTCAGCTCCTTTTTGTGATAAGTTATGTGTAACATTTAGAGAAAGCTTAAAATATATAAAAGGAGATAAAGGGGTATTAACAGGAAGTCCTATAAGAGAAGAAATATTAAAAGGCTCTAAAGTTAAGGGGTTAAAGTTTTGTGGATTTTATGGAGATAAAGAAATTCTTTTTATAATGGGTGGAAGTCTTGGCTCAAAGATTGTAAATTCAGTTATAAGAGATAATTTAGATGAATTACTAAAAAGATTTGATATTATCCATATCTGTGGAAAAAATAATATAGATGATAATTTAAAAAATAAAAAAGGATATAAACAATTTGAATATGTAAAAGAAGAGCTTCCAGATTTAATGACTGCAGCAGATTATATAATTTCAAGAGCTGGAGCAAATTCAATTTTTGAATTTTTAGTTCTTAATAAACCTACATTACTTATTCCATTATCAAAAAAGGCAAGTAGAGGAGACCAAATTTTAAATGCAAATTCATTTGCAAAAGAAGGATATTCTTTGGTTATAGAAGAGGAAGATATAACAAATGAAACTTTTTTAAATAAAGTAAATGAACTTGTTGAAAAAAAGCAAGTGTTAATTAAAAATATGAAAAAAGGAAAAAGTAAAATGGGAAATGATGCTGTCTTAGAAGTGATAATGTCTGAAATTAAAAATAAATAGCATAATTAGTATAGAGTTTTAGAATGAAAATTGTAAGTTAATAATGTAAAAAACTTAAAAAAAAATGACAATAAACTTGAAAAAAAAATATACTGTTATATAATTATAAGTGAAATTGGTTTTAGTAGAAGTAAAGAATGTTAACAAATTAACAATATACCTTAAAATAACATTTAAGGATAGGATATTTTTGCGTTAAATTCAGTCTTTAAAAGAATCATTTTATAAACAAGCTTATTCTTAAATTTTTTATATAAGAGAGGAGTCTTACAAGATGAGAAAAATGAAAACTATGGACGGTAATACTGCAGCAGCTCATATTTCATATGCTTTCACAGAAGTTGCAGCTATTTACCCAATAACTCCATCATCTCCTATGGCAGAACATGTTGATGAATGGGTAGCACAAGGAAGAAAGAACTTATTTGGACAACCTGTTAAAGTAATGGAAATGCAATCAGAAGCAGGTGCTGCTGGTGCAGTTCATGGATCACTTCAAGCAGGTGCATTAACTACAACTTATACAGCTTCACAAGGTTTATTATTAATGATACCTAACATGTATAAGATTTCTGGTGAAATGCTTCCAGGAGTATTCCATGTATCAGCTAGAGCATTAGCTACTTCAGCTCTTAACATATTTGGAGACCACCAAGACGTTATGGCAGCAAGACAAACTGGTTTTGCAATGCTTGCAGAAGGTTCAGTTCAAGAAGTTATGGATTTATCAGCTGTAGCTCACTTAGCAGCTATAAAGGGAAGAATTCCATTCTTAAACTTCTTCGATGGATTCAGAACATCTCATGAAATTCAAAAGATTGAAGTTCTTGAATATGATGAATTAGGAAAATTAGTTGACTGGGATGCAGTTAAGGCTTTCAAGAACAGAGCATTAAACCCAAATCATCCAGTAACAAGAGGTACTGCTCAAAATGCTGATATCTACTTCCAAGAAAGAGAAGTTGTTAATAAGTATTATGAAGCTGTTCCAGATATCGTTGAAGGATACATGGCAGAAATAACAAAACTTACAGGAAGAGAATATCACTGCTTCGATTACTATGGAGCACCAGATGCTGATAGAGTTATCGTTGCTATGGGTTCTGCTACAGATGTATGTGAAGAAACAGTAGATTACTTAAATGCTAACGGACAAAAAGTTGGTGTTGTTAAAGTAAGATTATACAGACCATTCTCAGTAGAAAAATTAATAGCAGCAATCCCTTCAACAGTTAAAGCAATTGCTGTTTTAGATAGAACTAAGGAACCAGGTTCTGCTGGAGAACCATTATACTTAGATGTTAAGAATGCATTCTATGGTAAAGAAAATGCTCCAGTTATCGTTGGTGGTAGATATGGATTAGGTTCTAAAGACCCATACCCAGCTCATATTGCTGCAGTTTATGCAAACTTAGCAAAGGCTGAACCAATCGATGGATTCACAATAGGAATTAAAGATGATGTTACAAACAAGTCATTAGAAGTAACAGAAGATATAGATGCTACACCAGAAGGAACTACAGCTTGTAAGTTCTGGGGATTAGGATCAGATGGTACTGTTGGTGCTAACAAGAGTGCTATAAAGATTATCGGAGACCACACAGATATGTATGCTCAAGGATATTTCTTCTATGATTCTAAGAAATCAGGAGGTATAACAGTATCTCACTTAAGATTTGGTAAGAAGGCTATTAAGTCTCCATACTTAATAAACAAGGCAGACTTTGTATCTTGTTCTAACCAATCATATGTACATAAGTACAATGTACTTGATGGATTAAAACCAGGAAGCACTTTCTTATTAAATACAATTTGGGACAAGGACGACTTAGAAAAGAACTTACCAGCTTCTTATAAGAGATTCATGGCAAACAACAACATTCAATTCTATACATTAAATGCTGTTGCTATAGCTCAAGAAATTGGTCTTGGTGGAAGAATAAACATGATAATGCAATCTGCATTCTTCAAATTAGCTGAAATAATTCCAGTTGAAGATGCAATAGCTTACTTAAAGCAAGCAGTTGTAACTTCTTATGGTAAGAAGGGACAAAAAGTTGTTGACATGAACAATGCTGCAATAGATAAGGGTGTTGAAGCTTTAGTTAAGATTGAAATACCAGAATCTTGGAAGGACGCTGTTGATGAAGAAGTTGCTCCAATAAAGAACGCTTCAGATTTCGTTAAGGATATAGTTATTCCAATGAACAGACAAGAAGGAGATTCTCTTCCTGTATCTACATTCATAGGAATGGAAGATGGTACTTTCGAAGCTGGTACTGCAGCATTTGAAAAGAGAGGAATTGCTGTAAATATTCCAGAATGGTTATCAGATAAGTGTATCCAATGTAACCAATGTTCATTCGTATGTCCACATGCTGTAATTAGACCATTCTTATTAACAGAAGCAGAAAAAGCAGCTGCTCCAGCATCTGCAAAAATAGTTGATGCTAAGGCATTAAAGACAGAAGAACCATTATTCTTCTCTATGGGAATCAGTGCAGTAGACTGTTCTGGATGTGGAAACTGTGCTCAAGTTTGTCCAGTTAACGCTTTAGAAATGAAGCCAGCAGCAACTCAAGCAGCTCAAGACGAAGCTTGGGATTACTTAAGAAACGATGTTGCAGATAAGAAGAACCCAATGAGCAAGACTACAGTAAAGGGAAGCCAATTCGAACAACCATTACTTGAATTCTCAGGTGCTTGTGCTGGTTGTGGAGAAACTCCATATGCTAAGTTAATAACTCAATTATTTGGTGACAGAATGATGATAGCTAATGCTACAGGATGTTCATCAATTTGGGGAGGATCTGCTCCTTCAACTCCATACACTAAGAACAAGAAGGGGCAAGGACCAGCTTGGGCTAACTCATTATTCGAAGATAATGCAGAATTTGGTTTAGGTATGTTCTTAGGAGTTAAGGCTCAAAGAGAAACTTTAGCTGAAGACTTAAAGGCAATTTTAGGAAACTTAGAAGGAGAAGCTAAAGAAGCTGCTGAAGATTGGATAGCTAACCTTTATAACGGAGAAGGAACAAGAGACAGAGCAGAAAGATTAGAAAATGCATTAAAGGCAGTTAACTGTGACTGTGTTGCATCAATACTAGAAAGAAAAGATTTATTTGTTAAGCCATCTCAATGGATATTTGGAGGAGACGGTTGGGCTTACGATATCGGATACGGTGGAGTTGACCACGTATTAGCATCTGGAGAAGATGTAAATGTATTTGTATTCGATACAGAAGTTTACTCAAATACTGGTGGACAATCTTCAAAGGCTACTCCAGCTGCTGCAATAGCTAAGTTTGCTGCAAGTGGTAAGAGAACTAAGAAGAAAGACCTTGGAATGATGGCTATGAGCTATGGTTATGTATATGTTGCTCAAGTTAACATGGGTGCAGATAAGAACCAAGTTCTTAAGGCAATAGCAGAAGCTGAAAGCTATCAAGGACCATCATTAATCATAGGATACGCTCCATGTATAAATCATGGTATCAGAATTGGTATGGGTAACAGCCAATTAGAAGCTAAGAGAGCAGCAGAATGTGGATACTGGTCAATGTACAGATACAACCCAACATTAGTTGGAACTGACAAGAACCCATTTGTATTAGATTCTAAGGAACCAACAGGAGACTTTAAGGAATTCTTAATGGGTGAAGTTAGATATGCTTCATTAGCTAAGGCATTCCCAGAATCAGCTGAAGCATTATTTGAAAAGACTCACAAAGATGCTATGGATAGACTTGCTGGTTACAAGAAATTAGCTGGAAAGTAATATTTATTTAATAAAGTTTAGGGCAGAGAGAAATCTCTGTCCTTTTTTCTATGTGTAAATTAATTTTAAAAATAAATTTATAAATAAATAAAAAAGTTCTTTTAATTTATTAAGATAAAGGGTAAAATTAATTAGACTAATATTTTTAAATTTAAGGAGGTTTAGAAATGAGTAATAAAGATGAAGAAAACTTTGGATATGATGTTGAGGATGATGATACTTTATTTATAGATTTAGAGGATGAAAATGGAAATATGATTTCTTGTCCTATAGTTGACCAATTTGAATATGAAGAAAAAGTATATGTTTTAGCTCAAAGCCCAGAAGATGACTCTTTATATATCTTTAGAGTTGAGGGTGAAGGTGAAAACGCAGAAGTAGTATATCTTGATGAAGAAGAATTTGACAGAGTGGCTACTTACTATGAAGAAGAATTAGCAGATTTAGAGTAATGCTATGTGAATAGAGTGGCTTTTTTGCCACTCTTTTCTGGGTTAATTAAATAGTTTACATTAAAGATAAATAATGCTATATTTTATTTATATATGGGAGGAAGGTGGCGTATAGTATGAAGTATGCAGACTTACATATTCATTCTTCCTACTCTGATGGAATTTTAACCCCAGAGCAAATAGTTAGTTTAGCTAAAAAACAAGGTATAAAGTATATATCAATAACAGACCATGATACAATAAGTTCTCAGTACATAACTAAGATTAATGATGAAGAAATACGTATAATACCTGGAATTGAATTTAGTACTGAGTATAATAATATAGAATTACACATTTTAGGGTACTTTATGGACCTTGATAATAAAAATCTTAAATTTACACTAGATAAGGTGATGAAGTCAAGGGTAGAAAGAGCAAGAAAAATAATAGATAAATTAAACTCCATGAATATTAATATAACCATGGAGGATGTTCTAGAGCATGGAAATCATTCTATTGGAAGGGGAAATATAGCAAAGGTTATAGTAAGCAAAGGGTATGCTAAAAACTATAAAGAAGCTTTCGATGAATATTTAATGCAAGGAAGAGCAGCATATGTTAAAGGGGAAAAATTAACTTTTAAAGAAGTGTTAAATATAATAAATGACAGTGGAGGATTAGCAGTACTTGCTCATCCAGGCAAAATATACAGAAGTATAGAAGTTGAAGGCATTGTTAAAATGTTCAAGTGTCATGGGATGAAAGGAATAGAAGTTTATCATCCAAGTCATAGTAAAGAACAAATAAATACATTTTATAATTTAAGCAAAAAATATAAGTTATTAATAAGTGGGGGAAGCGATTTTCATAGTTTTAAGAGAAATGGAAAAAACATAGGCTCTCAAGGTATTAATGAGTTATTATTAGAAAAAATAATAAATTTTAAAGAAAAGTTATAATTTTGGAGGAAGAGATAATGGAATATTCAAGAAAGGCAAAAAACATTAACCCATCAATTACTTTAGCCATCACAGCAAAAGCAAAGGCATTAAAGGCAGAGGGAGTAGATGTTGTTAGTTTTGGTGCAGGGGAACCAGATTTTAATACACCAAAAAACATTATTAATGCAGCAATACGTGCAATGGAGGAAGGAAAGACAAAATATACTCCAACAGCAGGTATCTTAGAACTAAGAGAAGCTATTTGTAATAAGTTGGAAAAGGATAATAATTTAAAATATAATCCAAATCAAATAATAGTTTCTACTGGTGCTAAGCAATGTTTAGCAGATGTTTTTATGGCTATATTAAATCCAGGAGATGAGGTAATAGTACCTACTCCATATTGGGTAAGTTATCCAGAATTAATAAAGTTAGCTGATGGAATTCCAGTATTTGTAGAAGCAAATGAAAAAGCAGGTTACAAATATACTATAGAAGATTTAGAAAACGCAGTTACAGATAAAACTAAAGCTTTAGTTTTAAATAGTCCTAACAATCCAACAGGAACAATATATCAAAAAGAAGAACTTGAAGTTATTGCTGAATTTGCAAAAAAACATGATATATTAATAATTTCAGATGAAATGTATGAAAAGTTAATATATGATGGAGAAAAGCATGTAAGCATAGCATCATTATCTCAAGATGCTTATGAAAGAACAATAGTTATAAATGGTGTTTCTAAAGCATATGCAATGACTGGATGGAGAATAGGATATGCAGCTGCAAAGGAAGAAATTATAAAGCTTATGGTAAGTGTTCAAAGCCATGTGACTTCAAATCCTAATTCAATAGCTCAATATGCTTCAGTAGAAGCTTTAAATGGACCAACAGATGAATTAGTAAAAATGATAGCAGAATTCGATAACAGAAGAAAGTTCATGGTTAAGAGAATAGGAGAAATTGAAGGTCTTGACATAATATATCCAAAAGGTGCATTCTATTTAATGATAAATGTAAGCTGTACTTATGGAAAAGCTATAAACGGAAAAACTATTAAAAGCTCACTAGATTTTTCATCAGAACTTCTAGAAGAAGAAAAAGTAGCAGTAATACCAGGAGCCGCATTTGGACTAGACAAGTTTGTAAGACTTTCTTATGCAACATCACAAAAAGACATCGAAGAAGGACTAAACAGAATAGAAAATTTTATAAAAAAATTAAAATAATAAATTCTTAATACAAGTATGTTATAAGAGGTTAAAATTAACTTTTTATAACATACTTTTTTATTTTACTGTATATGTGTATAATAAACTTATAATCTATTTGCTTGGAGGAACAGGAACACAATGAAAAAATTAGCCATATTTGATATTGACTTTACTATAACTAAAAAAGAAACTTTTATACAATTATTTATTTATTCAATTAAAAAGGATATAAAAAATATTAAGTATATTCCTAGAGCTATTTATAGTGGAGTAATGTATGGATTAGGATTTTTTGATGAAAAGGCTGTTAAGGAGTGCTTTATAAAATTTTTAGTTAATAAGGATGAAAGTACACTAAAAAGATTTGCAAGAGACTTTTATAAGGATGTTTTAAGTGAAATTCTTTATAAAGATTCAATAGATATGATTAAAAAACTTAAGAAAGAAGGTTGTGATGTTTATCTTATATCTGCTTCAGGTGAGTTTTATCTTAAAGAGCTTTATGAAATAAAAGAAGTTGATATGATAATAGGAACAAGATTTGAGTTTAAAGATGGAATATTTACAGGAAAAATTATAGGGAAAAATTGCAAAGGAGAAGAAAAGGTTCATAGACTTAAAGAGGTATTACATAAAAAGAACATGGAAGTAGATTTTAAAAATTCATATATGTTTTCTGATTCATTATCAGACAAGCCTCTTTTGGATTTGGTAGGAAATCCATATTTAATTAATTACAAGAAAAAAACTAATATGAAGGTATTAAATTGGAAATAAGATATAATTGATGTATATAAAAGTGGTATAATAAAAAATAGGTAAAATGAAAGGAAGTAATATTTATGGATGCTGTTAAAGATTTTTATATATCAAATGGTACTGTAAAAAGTACTGAAGAATGGACTGATGAACCTAATGGAAAGGTTATATATGAAGTTATAAGAATAATAAATGAAAAACCTTTATTTTATGAAGAGCATTATGAGAGAATGAAAAATTCTTTTAAATTAAGTAATGAAGAATTTAAAATAAGTGAAGAAGAGCTAAAAGAAGATATTGATAAATTAGTTAAAGCTAATGATTCAGAAATAGGGAATATAAAACTTACTTATAACACTACTTCTAAAGAACTTAGAGGATTTTTTATAAAACATTCTTACCCAACAGATGAAATGTATAAAAATGGAGTAAGCACAATTATCTATTTTGGAGAAAGAGAAAATCCAAATGCAAAAGTAATTAATCAAAGCTTTAGAGATGTTGTAAATAATGAAATAAAGAAAAAAGAAGCCTATGAAGCTATATTAATTGATAGAAACGGATTTATAACAGAAGGAAGCCGTTCTAATATATTTATGATAAGAGATAGAAAGCTTTATACTTCAAAAGTTGAAGCTGTTCTTCCAGGAGTTACAAGAACAGAAATAATAAAAATGGCTAAAAATAATGGAATAGAAGTCATTGAAGGAAATGTAAACTATAAAAATATAAAAATGTTTGAAGGCTTATTTATATCAGGAACATCTCCTAAAATACTTCCAATAAATAAGGTTGATGATGTTGAATTTGATGTAAATAATGAATTCTTAAGAGAACTTATGAGA
>CACZYK010000039.1 GCA_902785295.1 uncultured Clostridium sp. | reverse complement strand
TTTGGACAATTCACAGAATGGAAGGAAAATGAACAAGTATCTTGGGATGTAATAGAGAAATATCCAATTCATAAACAAATTCATAATTTCACAAAGGAACTAAATAAATTCTATTTAGATAATAAGAGTTTATGGGAATTAGATTATGATAGAAAAGGATTTACATGGATAGATGGAGGAAATACAGAGCAAAGCATCTTTAGTTTTGTAAGAAATGGTAAAAAGTCAGACGACATGTTATTATTTATATGCAACTTTACACCAATGGTTTATTATGACTTTAAGGTAGGAGTTCCTTATGAAGGAGCATATGTTGAAGTTTTCAATTCTGATGAAGAAAGATTTGGTGGTTCAGGACAAATAATGGGAGATGCTGTTTTATTTAGTGAAAAAGTTAAAAAAGAAGTAGTAGAAACTCCAGAAATAAATAGTGAAGTTGAAAATGAAGCTTTAGCTGAAGTTGCAACAGAAAAAGTTGTTGAAGAAGAACCATTATTTAATGGACAACCATATACAATAAAAGTGAAAATACCTCCAATGGCTGTTTTAGTTATTGGATTAAAGAAATAATAAGGAGGAGTATAAGGATGAACGTATTACTAGTAGGAGCAGAAGCACATCCCTTTATAAAAACAGGAGGTCTTGGCGATGTAATGGGAGCATTGCCAAAGGCACTTAATAAAATTGGAGTAGATGCAAGAGTAGTTATTCCTAATTACAGAAATATAAATTGGAATTTTAAAAAGGACTTTAAATTTGTAAAGTGGTTCTTTGTAAAAGTAGGCTGGAGAACAAAATATTGTGGTGTTTTTGAATATAAATATGGAGGAGTAACTTATTATTTCTTAGATAATGAGGAATATTTTAATAGAGATACTTTATATGGACATTTTGATGATGGAGAAAGATTTGCCTTTTTTGATAGAGCAGCAATTCAATTTTTAAAAGAAATAAACTGGCACCCAGATGTAATACATTGTAATGACTGGCAAACAGGAATGATTCCTGTACTTTTAAGACTTGAATATGGTAAATTTGATGATTTTTATAGAAATATAAAAACAGTATATTCAATTCATAATATAGTATTCCAAGGTGCTTTTGATAGACATGTTCTTCCAGAATTATTTGGATATAATTTTAATGCTTATAACAATAAAACTCTTGAATATTGCAATGGTGTAAGCTACATGAAGGGTGGTATAAATTACTCAGACAAGGTTTCAACAGTAAGCTATAGCTATGCACAAGAAATACAAACTCCACAATATGGACATGGTCTTGATGGTTTATTAAGACAAAGAAGCTATGCTTTAAGAGGAATTTTAAATGGAATAGACTATGATGAATATAATCCATGGGATGATAACTTTATATATCAAAAATATAACATTGATTATCGTGTAGATAAAAATATAAATAAAACAAGATTACAAAAGGAATTAGGATTACCAGTAAGACCAGAAGTTCCAATGCTTTCAATAGTTTCAAGACTTACAGAACAAAAAGGTATGAATCTAGTTTTAGATATAGCTCAAGGAATTGTTGATATGGATGTACAACTTGTTATCTTAGGAACAGGAGATAAATATTTTGAAGATTGCTTTAGAGGACTTCAATATCATCATCCAGACAAGGTTTCAGCACAAATCAAGTTTGATAATGGTTTAGCACATAAAATATATGCAGGAAGTGATATATTCTTAATGCCATCATTATTTGAACCATGTGGATTAGGACAACTTATAGCATTAAGATATGGAACTATTCCAGTTGTAAGAGAAACAGGAGGATTAAAAGATACAATAAATCCATTTAATGAATATACAGGAGAGGGAAACGGATTCTCATTTAGAAACTTTAATGCACATGAATTCTATAATACAGTAGCATATGCTGTTCATACTTTCTATAATAAATGGAATTGGAATATGTTAATTGACCATGCTGTTAATTCAAATAATAGTTGGGAAAAATCAGCATGGGAATATAAAGGAATGTATGAAGAAGTAATGAGATTCCCATATTGGTGCATTTAATAGATAAGTAATTTATAGGGATTTTACAGGAGATGATACTATGAGGAAAAATGAAATGGTAGCAATGATTCTAGCTGGAGGACAAGGTTCAAGACTAGGAGTTCTTACTAAAAATATAGCAAAACCAGCAGTTCCATATGGAGGAAAATATAGAATAATAGATTTTCCACTAAGTAACTGTTCTAATTCAGGGGTATATACAGTAGGGGTTTTAACACAGTATAAACCTCTTGAATTAAATGCTCATATTGGAATTGGAGCACCTTGGGACCTTGATAGACGTGATGGAGGAGTAAGTATATTGCCACCTTATCAAGAAGAAAAGGGAGGTAATTGGTATAAAGGAACAGCTAATGCTATCTATCAAAATATAGAATTTATAGATAGATATAATCCAGAATATGTTTTGATTTTATCTGGAGATCATATTTATAAAATGAATTACGAGGAATTATTAAACTATCACAAAGAAAAAGAAGCAGATGTTACTATATCAGTTATAGATGTGACACTAGAGGAAGCTAAAAGATTTGGTATTATGAATACTAATGATGATTTATCAATATATGAATTTGAAGAAAAACCACAACATCCAAAGAGTACAAAGGCTTCTATGGGTATATATATTTTTAATTGGAAAGCTTTGAAGAAATATCTTAAAGAAGATGAAGCAAATCCAAATTCAAGTAATGACTTTGGTAAAGACATAATTCCAGCTATGCTAAGAGATGGATTAAAGATGTATGCTTATCCATTTAAGGGTTATTGGAAAGATGTTGGTACAATAGATAGCTTGTGGGAAGCTAATATGGATTTATTAAAGGAAGATTCAGGATTAGACTTATATAGTAATGATTTAAGAATTTATTCTGCAAGTGATGTTAGTCCTGCACAATATTTAGGACCTAATGCAGAGGTAAAGAATTCATTGGTAACAGATGGATGTGCTGTATATGGAAAGGTAGAAAACTCTGTTATATTCCAAAATGTTTACATAGGTAAGAATACGGTTATTAAAGACTCTGTAATAATGCCTAATGCAAAAATTGGAGATAATGTTATAGTTGATAAAGCTATTGTGGGAGATAGTGCAATAATAAGAAAAGGTTCAACTGTTGGAAATGGAGAAAAAATAGTAGTAGTTCCAGCTAAAAAAGACATAAAGGCAAATAGTGAGGTTATAGCAGAAGTATAGACTTTCTAAGGGTAAGGAGGAATTTTGTAGTGAAAAATTGTGTAGGAATAATAAATTTAGATGAAAATGAAAACAGAATGATGGGACTAACAAAAAATAGAGTATTAGCTTCTGTTCCATTTGCAGGAAGATATAGAGTAATAGATTTTATATTATCTAATATGACTAATTCAGGAATAGAATGTATAGGAATATTTACAAAAAATAAATCAAGATCATTAATGGACCATTTAACTAATGGTAGACCATGGGACCTTCATAGAAAAAATAATGGATTAAAAGTTTTTAACTTTGGAGAGAATAATCTTGTAGAAGATGATGTACATGATTTCTATGAAAATAGAAAATTTATTGAATATAGTAAGTGCGAATATGTATTACTAGCTTCATCTCAAATGATTTGTAATATTGATTATAATAGTGTATTAGAGCAACATATTAAAAATAATAATGATGTTACTATTGTATATAAAAATGTAGATAAAGATGATATAAAAGATTTTGAAGATTGCAGAACAGTTATGCTTGATGAAAATGACAGAATAGTTTCTTGTGGAGAATATGTAGTAGATAGAGAATCTGCAAATATAAATATGGAAATGTACATTTTAAAGACAAGCATGTTTTTAGATATAGTTGATAAAAGCGTAAAATATGGAAATTATAAAAAGGTTAAAAGATTTATAACTGATAATGTAAAAGCTTTTAAAGTTGGAGGATATAAATTTGAAGGATATGTAGCATGCATAAACTCTTTAACATCATATTATAATTCAAATATGGATTTATTAAAATTCAAAATTAATGAAGAACTATTTTCAGAGAAATCTCCAATATATACAAAGGCTAGAAGTGAAGGACCAACTAAATATGAAAAGACAAGCATAGTAAATAACTCAATAATAGCTAATGGTTGCATTATCGAAGGAGAAGTTAAGAATTGTATAATTGGAAGAAAGGTTCATATTGCAAAAGGAGCTAAACTTGAAGGTTGCATAATTATGCAAGAAAGTACAATAGGAGAAAATGCTATACTTACTAATGTAATAGCAGATAAAAAGAGTATCATTCCATCTGGGGCAAAGTCAATAACAACAGTTTCATCACTTCATGTATGGGAAAAAAACAACAATGACTAATAAAATTTAGCTTAGTTCAAAAATATTAGGACTCTTATGTTATTCAGCTGTTCCGTCGGCAGGCTCCAAGTCACTGCTTCATAAAATAAGAGTCCTAATATTTTAATGAGCAAAATTAATATTATAAGCATAATTGAAAGTCTGGCTTGGTTCAAAATAGGAAAGTTGTTGTGTTGAGGAATTTATAAAATTTCTTGATATAACAATTTCTTTTTTTTGTATAGGTTAATGAAAAAGTTCATATAAATGTAAATGAAGTAATTATAGGATTTGGTTTAATGAAGAAGTATCACTGTTATTCTGGGGATTTTGATGAAAAAACGGAAAAGCTTTTTAGGGGGGCTGTGTTTTTAGGGCAGGGGAATAATGGGGTTGTTTATAGTCTTCCTGAGGATAAGGTTATTAAGCTTTTTGTAGAAAAAAGAGTATGTAGGGATGAAGGGTATATTCTTTATAAAGCAAATGGCTCTAGATTTTTTCCTAAAATGTATAAATGGGGGGATTTATATATAGTAAGAGAAAAGGTAGATGGAATTCAGCTTGATAAATACATAAAAAAATATGGAATAAATAAAGAAATTACTTTGAGTATTTATGAGCTTATAAAAGAATTTAAAAGGCTTAAATTTTCCAAGCTAGATACAAGATGTAAGGATGTTTATGTTATTGAGAATAACAAGGTAATGCTTATTGACCCTAAAAAGTGTTATAAGAGAGCTATTTCCTATCCAAGACATCTTATGAAAGGATTATTCAAATTTCAGGTGTTAGATGAATTTTTATATTATATTAAAGAAATAGATAAAAAAAGGGGGATTGAATGGGAAGAACGATTTAAAAGGTATTTGGAAAAAGAGAAAAGAAAAAATAAAAAGTGAAAAATAAAAGACAATAATCTTTAAATTAATTTCTCTACATTATATATAATTTTATTTATGAATAAAAATTAATATTTTAACAAAGAATATGTTTGTTAAAACATTAATGATAAAGTAGGAGGAATAAAAAAATGAAGAGTTATTGCGAAATAATAGATGTGGTTGGAAGGCAAATTTTAGATTCAAGATGCTTTCCAACAGTAGAGGTTGAAGTTTATTTAGAAGATGGAACAGTTGGAAGAGCAGCAGTGCCATCAGGAGCATCAACAGGAATTTATGAGGCAGTTGAATTAAGAGATGGAGATAAAAATATTTATCAAGGAAAAAGTGTTTTAAAAGCAGTTCAAAATATAAATGAAGTAATTGCAGAGGAACTAATAGGTTTAAATGTTTTTGAACAGCCATTAATAGATAAGACATTAATAGAATTAGATGGAAGTGAAAATAAAGGAAAATTAGGAGCTAATGCTATTTTAGGAGTTTCATTAGCTTGTGCAAAAGCAGCAGCAGAAAGCTTAGGACTTCCTTTATATCAATATATAGGTGGAGTAAATGCTAAAGTCCTTCCAGTTCCTATGATGAACATAATAAATGGAGGTTCTCATGCTGATAATTCAGTTGATTTACAAGAATTTATGATAATGCCAGCAGGTGCAAAAACCTTCTCTAATGCACTTGAAATGTGTGCTAATGTATATCATACATTAAAGAAAACCTTACTTGAAAAAGGATATTCCACAGCTATTGGTGATGAAGGTGGATTTGCTCCAAATCTAAAATCAAATGTTGAAGCAGTAGAAATAATAATAGAAGCCATTACAAAAGCAGGATATAAACCAGGAGAAGATATGTTTATAGCTATTGATGCTGCATCATCAGAATATTATAAAGATGGAAAATATGTATTAGAAAACGAAGGAAAAACATTAACAGCTTCAGAAATGGTAGATTTCTTAGAAGATTGGGTAAATAAATATCCTATAATTTCAATAGAAGATGGTATGGCAGAAGAAGACTGGGAAGGATGGAAACTTATCACTGAAAGGTTAGGCAAAAAAGTTCAGTTAGTTGGAGATGACTTATTTGTTACAAACACAACTAGATTAAAAAGTGGAATAGAAAAAGGAGTAGCAAATTCAATTCTTATAAAGCTAAACCAAATTGGTACATTAACAGAAACACTAAATGCTATAGAAATGGCTAATAGAGCAGGATATACTGCAGTTGTATCACATAGGTCAGGAGAAACAGAAGATACAACAATAGCAGATTTAGTTGTAGCTGTAAATGCAGGTCAAATAAAAACTGGAGCACCAGCTAGAAGTGAAAGAGTGGCTAAATATAATCAATTATTAAGAATAGAGGAAGAATTAGAAGAGGTTGCAGAATATAGAGGAAAAGAAGCTTTCTTTAACATAAAATAATAAAATCCAATTGTTTAGGTGGTAGTAAATACACTCTCATAAAAAAATTTTATTCTAATTGTAAAGTATTGTGAATTGTGATATCATATTATAAGGCTAATAGGTTTAGATAGAATAAAAGCAGGGGGTGTTCCAATGAAAACAGCATTAACAATTGCAGTAGTAATAGTTGGACTTGTGGTTGTTGTTTCAATACTAATGCAACCAAGCAAATCTGATGCATTAAGTGGATTAATTCAAGGAAGCAATAATGAAACATTTTTCTCTAAAAATAAAGCAAGAACAAAAGAAGTTATGCTTGAAAGAATAACAGTTATAGGAATGATAGTTTTTGTAGGTCTTATAATTGCATTAAACTTAATCTAAACATAAAAAGATAAGAAGCTTTTTGTTTCTTATCTTTTTTTGTTAGAAAAATATATCATTTGCTAAAGTTTGAATAACTTGCTATATAAATTTCATTATTAATGATAAAATGGATTTTTTTTAAATAATATATGAATTTGCCATGAACATATAGAATATATATATATATACAAGGTTAATACATAATAACAAAAAAGGGGGAATAACTATGAGTTTATTATTATCAATAATAAGTGGAGTTTTTGCTTTGATTGTTGCATGTTTTCTTTGGGTAAAGGTTGTTAAAAAAGATGTAGGAAATTCGGTAATGAAAGAAATTGCAGGTTATATAGAAGAAGGAGCTATGGCTTTTTTAAAAAAAGAATATAGTTATCTTGTTATTTTTGTAATCGTTATAACTGCTTTAATGGTAATATTTCTAAATGTAAATACAGCTATAGCTTTTGTTATTGGAGCAGGTTTTTCTGTTATATCAGGATATTTTGGAATGAGAATAGCTGTAAAAGCAAATGTAAGAACTGCTAATGAGGCACAAAAAGGTATTAAAGGAGCTTTATCAATAGCCTTTTCTGGTGGAGCTGTTATGGGACTATGTGTAGTAGGATTAGCAATTTTAGGAGTATCAATTTTATCAATAATATTTGATTTAAATACTGAATATATAACTGGATTTGGTTTAGGAGCTTCTTCAATAGCCTTATTTGCAAGAGTTGGAGGAGGAATTTATACAAAGGCTGCTGATGTTGGAGCAGATTTAGTTGGAAAGGTAGAAGCAGGAATTCCAGAAGATGACCCAAGAAATCCTGCTGTTATAGCAGACAATGTAGGAGACAACGTTGGAGATGTAGCTGGTATGGGTGCTGATTTATTTGAATCTTATGTAGGTTCTTTAATTTCAGCTATTACTTTGGGTGCTTTTGTAAGTAGTATTTCTATAGAAAAAGCTTCTTTTTATCCATTACTTTTATCAGCAATAGGAATTTTAGCTTCATTAGTAGGAATACTTTATGTAAATATAAGTAAAGGAAAAAATCCTCAAGAAGTATTAAACAGAGGAACAATAATTTCTGGAATTTTAGTCTTATTATTTGGAGGAATAGTATGTTACTATTTGTTTGATAGCATAAAGCTATTTATTCCTGTAATATCTGGGTTATTAGTAGGAATATTTATAGGAAGAATAACAGAAGTATATACATCTTCTGATTACAAATCTGTAAAACTTATAGCAAAAGAATCTGAAACTGGTCCAGGAACTAATATTATAGCTGGATTGTCAGTAGGAATGAAATCTACAGTAATTCCAATAATGTTAATCGTTATTGCTATATTGGTTTCTTTCTTTGGTGTTGGAGGATTAAAAGATACTTCTTTAGGATTATATAGCATAGCCCTATCAGCAGTAGGAATGTTATCTACCACAGCAATTACAGTTTCTGTAGATGCTTATGGTCCAATTGCAGACAATGCAGGTGGAATTGCAGAGATGAGTGGATTAGATAAAAGTGTAAGAGAAATAACAGACAAGTTAGATTCTGTAGGAAATACAACAGCTGCCATAGGAAAAGGCTTTGCTGTAGGGTCTGCTGCACTTACAGCTTTAGCTTTATTTGCATCATATGCTCAAGCTGTAAATTTAAAAAATATAGATTTACTTAATCCACTAACATTAACTGGAGCTTTAATAGGAGGAATGCTTCCATTTTTATTTGGAGCATTAACAATGTCTTCAGTTGGAAAAGCAGCAGGAAAAATGGTTCAAGAAGTGAGAAGACAATTTAGAGAACACAAAGGAATACTAGAAGGAAAAGATAAACCTGATTATTCAAGATGTATAGAAATATCTACAAAATCAGCATTAAAAGAAATGATACTTCCAGGAGTACTTGCAATTATAGTTCCTATAGTCGTAGGGTTATTTCTTGGCACAGAAGCACTAGGTGGACTTATAGCAGGAGCAGTTATAACAGGTGTACTTATGGCTATAATGATGTCAAACGCTGGAGGAGCTTGGGATAATGCTAAAAAGTATATTGAAGGAGGAGCTCATGGTGGAAAAGGAAGTTTTGCACATAAAGCAGGAGTTGTTGGAGATACAGTTGGAGACCCATTTAAAGATACATCAGGTCCTTCAATGAATATTTTAATAAAGCTTATAACAATAGTTTCTCTTGTATTTGCACCATTTATAATAAAATATGGTGGAATATTATTAAAATTATTATAAATAATCATTAAAAAGGTGTTGGTTTTGCCAGCACCTTCTTGCATAGTATATAATTGTTTATATTTAATATTTCCTATGATAAAATGTAGTTGATTGATATGTATAATTAATTACATTATGGAAAGTATAGTAATATAAATTAAAATAGGATGGTGAAAACATTGGGAATTAAAAATACATTATTAGATTTTATGAGAGAAGAAGCCTATAGACCAATGGACATACAAGAGCTAGTAGCAGTTTTTGATATAGATGAAAAAGAATATAAAGCATTTAAAAAGACATTAAAAACAATGGAAAAGGAAGGTCTTATAATAAGAACTAAAAAAGATAGATATGCTATACCTGAAAGATTAGGTTTAATAACAGGAAAACTTCAAGCACATTCAAAGGGATTTGGGTTCCTTATTCCAGATGCTGAGGGAGAAAAGGATGTATTTATACCAAGCTCCTCTATTAATGGTGCAATGAATGGGGATAAAATTTTAGTTCAAATAACAAGAGAAGATAAAAATGGCAAAAAGAGAGAGGGAGAGGTTGTCCAAATACTTGAAAGAGGAAATAAAAAATTTGTAGGAATTTATGAAGACAGCAGAAACTTTGGATTTGTAGTTGCAGAGGATACAAAAATAAATCAAGATATATTTGTTTCAAAAAGAGATAGAAATGGAGCAAATGATGGTGATATGGTTGTTGTTGAAATTACAAAATGGCCAGAAAAAAGAAGAAGTCCTGAAGGAAGAATAGTAGAGGTTTTAGGAAAAAAAGGTGATAAAGGCTTAGATATTTTAACAGTAATAAAAAAATTTGGTCTTCCAGAAGAATTTCCTCAAAAGGTTTTAGACTTTGCAGAAGGAATTGAAGAAGAAATCCCTCAAAAAGAATATGAAAGAAGAATAGACTTAAGAGACATAAAAATGGTAACTATAGATGGAGAAGATGCAAAGGACTTAGATGATGCAGTATCTATAGAAAAGCTTTCAAATGGAAGATACAAATTAGGAGTTCATATTGCAGATGTAACTCATTATGTAAGAGAAAAAAATCCACTAGATAAAGAAGCTTTAAAAAGAGCTACTTCTGTTTATTTAATAGATAGAGTTATTCCTATGCTTCCTAAAAAGTTATCTAATGGAATATGCTCATTAAATCCTAAAGTAGATAGACTTGCTTTAAGCTGTATTATGGTTATTGATAATAATGGTAAGGTTCTTGAACATGAAATATGTGAATCTGTTATAAGAACAAATGAAAGAATGACTTATACAGATGTAACTAAAATCTTAAAAGATGATGATGAAGAACTAAAAAAGAGATATGATTATTTAGTTGATGATTTTAAAACAATGGAGGAACTTTGTAATATTCTTTATAAAAAGAGAATAAAAAGAGGAGCAATAGATTTTGAATTTGAAGAAGCAAAGATAACCTTAGATAGTAAGGGAAAACCTATAGAAATAAAGCCATATGAAAGAGAAATAGCAAATAGAATAATAGAAGAGTTTATGCTAGTATGTAATGAAACAATAGCAGAGCATATGTATTGGACCAACCTTCCATTTGTATATAGAATACATGAAAATCCAGACGAGGAGAAGCTTGAAAAGTTTAAAGAGTTTGTTTATAATCTTGGATATTTTGTAAAATGGAATGGAGAAGTAAGACCAAGAAATCTTCAAGAAATATTAGAAAAGGTAAAAGGAAAGAAAGAAGAGGTTGTTGTAAGTACACTTTTATTAAGAAGCATGATGCAAGCTAGATATTCTCCAGAATGTGTTGGACACTTTGGGCTAGCAGCACAATATTACTGCCACTTCACTTCACCAATAAGAAGATATCCAGATTTACAAATTCACAGAATTATAAAAGAGCATATAAATGGAAAGATAGATAACACAAGAGCTAAAAAGCTTACAACCTTAGTTGACTATGCTTCAAAACAATCTTCAGAAATGGAAAGATTGGCTCAAGAAGCTGAAAGAGAAGTTGATGATTTAAAGAAAGCAGAATATATGCTTGATAGAATTGGAGAAGAATTTGATGGAATAATTTCTTCCGTAACTTCTTTTGGAATGTTTGTTGAACTTCCTAATACAATAGAAGGATTAGTTCATATAACTGCTTTAGATGATGATTATTATATATATGATGAGAAGCATCTTTGCCTTATAGGAGAAAGAACAAAGAAGGTTTATAGATTAGGAGATACAGCTAAGGTAGTATGTAGCAGAGTAGATATTCCAAATCGTGAAATTTTCTTTGATATTATAGAAAGCGAAAATGAAAAACAAGAAATAAAAGCAAGCAAAGAATTAATAGAAAAATTACCAGAAGTTAAGGAAGAATTAAAAAAAGTTGAAGAAAACAATGAAGATGTATTATAATTTAAAATAACTTTATAAACATAAAAATCTTAGGTTCATTATCTTTATTCAGCTACTTTAGTCGATAGGCTCCAAGTTACTGCTTAATAAAATAAAGAATCTAAGATTTAATAAAAAGTGGGTGAGAAATTTGGTAAGAAAGAAAAATAGTAATTCTTTAGCAGAAAATAGAAAGGCAAGACATGATTATTTTGTGGAAGAAACAATAGAAGCAGGATTAGCTCTTGTTGGAACAGAAGTTAAGTCTATAAGAAATGGAAAATGTAATTTAAAAGACAGCTATGCAGATATAGATAATGGAGAAGTTTTTATAAAGCAAATGCATATAAGCCCTTATGACCAAGGAAATATATTTAATGTAGACCCATTAAGAGAAAGAAAGCTTTTACTTCATAAATCAGAAATTTCAAGACTTTTAGGGCTAGTACAAAGAGATGGTTATGCACTAATTCCATTATCATACTAGGAATATGTAAGGGTAAGAAAAACTATGATAAGAGAGATTCAATGCTAGAAAAAGCTCACAAGAGAGATATGGATAGAGCACTTAAAGAGAGAAACAGATACTAAAGTTTTGGAATTTGCCTTATAAAGAATTTCATTTCTTTTAGTTAGAGAAGAGTCAGTATGTTATTATTTTATGTAGATTTAAAGAGAGATAAGAAGTTAGCATAATTTTTTAGAGCAGAGTGAATATGTTAGTAGGAGCAATACTTTCAGCATTTATAGTCCTTATGGTGTCTCCAATAATACAACAAATAGAAGGTAATTTAATATATCCTTTTGTAGTAGGAAATTCTATAGGATTATCTGCCCTTTGGGTATTATTTGCAATAACTGTTGGTGGAAATGCCTTTGGAGTTGTTGGAATGCTTATAGGAGTTCCTTTATTTGGAGTTTTATACACATTAATATCAATAACAACAAATAAGAGATTAGAAAAGCGTAATATAAATATTGAAGAAATAGAAAAAGATATAGAAGATGAAGTAGAAAAAGAAATAAAAGATAATTCAGAAAAAGATGCAAAAGAAGATTCAGAAGAAGATAATGAGAAGCAAAAAGATAAAAAAGAGAAGAAATAAAAAATGTTAGCTACAACTTAACAAATAATATAGTTTTTTCTAATGCAATAAAAAAGTTGCTATTTAAATTTAATTGATTTAAATGGCAACTTTTTTTAAATTTTTTTTAAAATACTTATTGCAATTTTGATATTAAGTGATATAATAAAATCATCAGATAGATAATATCAAAATGATTATAAGAAAGGAGCGATATTTTTGAACAAGGAGAAAATTTTATCAATAGAAAAATGTGGAGATTTATTTAGTAATGACATTGATAAATGTAAAGAAGAGTATAAAATTCTTTCAAAACAATGGCATCCAGATAGAAATATAGATGATACTTCAGATGTATTTATAAAAATTACAAAGCTTTATAAAAGAGCAGTTAATATGATTAAAAGTGGAACTTGGGAAAAAACAAATTACATTGAAATAAAAACAAATTCTTCAAAAACTCTAGCTATTAATTATTTAAGTAGTTTTAAGTTTGAAATAGGTATGTGTTATGTATGTAATGAAAATATTATTTATGTTTTTGATGAAGATAAAGAAAAATATTATTTTAATGCTTTAAAAAGAATAGAAAGTATCAAATATAGTGATAAAAAAATGGAAAAGAATTTTTCAAAGCTTATGCCTAAAGTTCATAGCACTTATAAAACTTTAGAAGGAAGATGCTGTTTGGTTTTATCAAAGCCAAAAGATGTTGTTTTATTAAAGGATGTATTTGAATACTTTGATGGTTCTATAGATGATAAGCATGTTGCATGGATTATAAGCAGGTTAAGTAACATAGCTTGTTTCTTAAAAACAAATAATATTGTTCATAATGGAATTAATATAAATAATTGCTTTGTATCTTTAGAAAATCATTTAGTTTATTTATTTGGTGGTTGGTGGTATGCAACTAAAGAAGATGAAAAGATGTTTGGAACTACAAAAGAAATATTTAGCGTTATGCCAATATCTTCAAAGCAAAGCAAAAAATCAAATTCAGCTACTGACCTAGAATCAATAAAACTATTAGGAAGATATCTTTTAGGAGAAAAAAATTCAAAGGTTCCTAAAGAAGTAACAGAATTTTTAAATTCAGGTTCATCTGAAAACCCATTTAAAGAATTTGAAAAGTGGGATAAATCATTGATAAAAGCTTATAAAAAAAGAAAATTTAAAAAAATAGTTATAGAAAATTTATATAAAAGGAGAGGATAATTATGGGTTGCGGATCATTTACAAGCAGAGATTGGGATAGTTATACAAAAAGAAGAGGATATACTGATAGTTCAAGTGCAAGTGAGTTGTACAAAGCAAGAACAGTAAAAAAAGAAATGGAGCCAAAAGGAATTGAATTTAGAGAAAGTTGTGATTCAAAGGAGCATCCAGAGTCAACACCAATAATCTTAGGATTAGATGTTACAGGAAGTATGGGATGTGTTTTAGAAACAGTATCTAAAAAGCTAAATAAACTTATATTAGAAATTTATGATAGAGAGCCAGTTAAAGACCCTCAAATAATGGTTATGGCATTCGGTGATGTAGAGTGTGATAGACACCCTTTACAAGTAACTCAATTTGAATCAGATATAAGAATTGCAGAACAATTAAATGATATATACTTTGAAAGAGGCGGAGGAGGAAATATAGGTGAATCTTACACTCTTCCATGGTACTTTGCATCAAGACATACAAAAACAGATAGCTATGAAAAAAGAGGAAAGAAAGGATTTTTATTTACAATGGGAGATGAACCATTTTTAAATAATCTTTCAAAAGAAGCTATAAGAAATTTCATAGGTGATGATATAGAATATGATTTATCAGCAGAAGAGCTTTTAAGTGAAGTGTCTCGTAAGTATGAAGTATATCACTTAATGATAGAAGAAGGAGCAGGCATGAGAGGCATGAGATACTATGGAGACAAAGTTATAGATAATTGGACAAAACTTCTTGGACAAAGAGCAATAAGAGTATCAGATTGTGATGCAATCCCAGAAATAATAGTATCAATTCTTCAAATAGAAGCAGGAAAAGAGAAGGAAGAAATAATTGACTCATGGGATGAAAAAACAGCAAAGGCAGTAAGAACAGCAATAACAGGACTTACTAAAATAGATGATTCTAATGATTTAATAGAATTTTAAAAGAAATGGAGCTATTGCATAAAAAATTTTAATCACAATACATAGTACATTTTATATATTTGAAATGCCACATATTGTGTGAATATTTGCTGATGTGATAGCTCTTTTTAAAAAAGTATAGAAATTAATTCTAAAAATATTGGGTAGGGAGAGGTTGTTATGGAAAATGTAAAAATTGTAATAGGAGCAAATTTTGGTGATGAAGGAAAAGGACTTATGACAGATTATTTTTCCTACGAAGCAAAGAAAAATAAAAAATCATGTATAGTGGTATGTCATAATGGCGGTGCACAAAAAGGTCATACTGTTGTAACAAAAGATGGAATAAGACATGTATTTCACCACTTTGGCTCAGGAACATTTAATGGTGCTACAACCTATCTTTCAGAAGAATATATAGTAAACCCAATAATTTTTAGAAAAGAGTGGGAAGAGTTAGAAAGAAAGGGTGGCAAAATAAAATGCTATATAAATAAAAATTGTAGGATAACAGTACCCTTTGATATGCTTATAAACCAGATGATAGAAGAACTTAGAGGAAAAAACAAACATGGAAGCTGTGGACTTGGAATAAATGAAACAATAGTAAGAAATAATAATGAATATTTATCAATATATGCTTTAAAAGAAATGCCACTTATGACACAAGTAAATACATTAATGAATATAAAAGAAGAATATCTTATATATAGATTAAATCAACTTAATGTTCAATATATTCCAATAAAGTGGGTGGAGGTACTAGAAAATTCATATAACATAGTATTAAATTTTTTAGAAGACTTTAATTTTATGATTTCAAAATGTGAATTTGTAGATGATAACATATTAAAAGAATATGATACAGTTATCTTTGAAGGCGCACAGGGACTTATGCTAGACCAAAATAACTTAGAATATATGCCATACCTTACTCCAAGCAACACAGGACTTAAAAATCCAATGAAGATAATAGGGGATAAAAAATGTAATATAGAAGTATGCTATGTAACAAGAACCTATCTTACAAGACATGGAGCAGGAAGATTTGACAGTGAATGCAAAAAAGAAGAAATAAACAGCAAAATAATAGACTTAACCAACGTCCCAAACCCATATCAAGACAGCATAAGATACGGAAAAATGAATATAGAAGAATTAGATAAAAGAATACAAAGAGATTTAGAAAAATACAAAGATAGAGATATGAAAATATCACTTGCAGTAACACATTTAAATGAATATGATATGGATTTAAAAAATAAAGCTTTAGAAAAATATAACTTATATACTTCAAATGGGATGACAAGAGAAAATATTTTAAAAAATTTTTGACAATAAAAAATATATATTATATAATGAATTACTGAAGAAAATAAAACTAAATATTAAGTTTATTAAATCTTCAAACCTTACATGGGGGCGTTATGGCTTCGACGGGGGTAAGATGGGTTTGATAAGCGAGCCGAGGGAAGCATGGTGCCTCGATAATAAAGTATGCATTAAATATAAACGCAGAAGACAATTTTGCATTAGCAGCTTAATTTAAGCTACTCATCCGTCCAGATTGCCTACGATTTGGGTAGCGGGTGTCATAACAGTGGGAAACGAAGTCTAGCAAAGCTTTGAGCTAGAGGGGTATTCATGAAGCTAGCAAATCAACTGCCTGCCTGTAGGCACCTTGAGGAGTGAATTTTAATATATAGGCTACGCTCGTAGAAAGTCAGACTGGTCTGCTTTCGGACAGGGGTTCGATTCGTAAGACAGAGTCGCCTTATATAGCAATATATAAGTGAAAACTTGGCTTTATCGGTGAAACCTCAGCAAGTAAAGTTGGTGGCAATACCGAGTGGTATGTGAAGAAATTCAACAGCTACGTATCGACTTATAGACTCCTAAAGCGATAAGCAAAGGAATACTAAGATAGAAGATATATGTATTAAAATGCAAATCTAAGCTTCTATAATATGCCAAGTTCCAAGTAAAACTAAATATTTGGAAAAGAGATAGTCAGGACCAGTTATTTTTCTAACAAGAAAAATATTTATCGAAAGAATGGATGCTACTGACCCCTCGCCTCCACCATAATGGGACTGTTGCACAACTGATAAAAAATTAGTTGTGTATCAGTTCTGTTTTTTGCAAAAAAAACTATATTTTACATAAAAATTATATTCAATAGGTCTTATTAAAGTACACTTATTTTTCCATAGATGTATTTTTTATACACAATATTTATAAATTAACGAAAAAAAGAAAAGGAACTGTTGAAGTTATAAATAGTATTAAAAGATATGATTTGTTTGAAAAGTTAGGGATAGTTTTTATATAAATGTTAGTTAAAATAAAGTTAATAAATATTATAAATTGTATAGAAATATCTTGACAAATAATATAATATATTATATATAATAAGTTTTATATATAGGAGGTTTTATATATAGGAGGTGTATTATGAAAGATAAAAGATCAGCTTTAAAACTAATAAAAGAATCATTAAATAAAATTGGATATGATAGCAATAAGATAATAGATGGATATCCAATCACAACTATTGATGAGAATGTTATTTATTTTGATTTTATTGCTTTTGGACATAATAAAATTCAAGATACATCGACCTCTTGTATTAGTGTAAAATATTGCGAAGATGAGACAGAAGAAGAAAAGATAATTGAATATGCAAAATATAGTGCGTCTCCTTTTCTAATAATGTCACAAAAAGAAAAGATAAAGTTATGCAAATTAAATGTAGAAAAAAAATTAGATAATATAATAGAAATAAAATATGATGAATTGGGAGAATATTTTTCTGAAAATAGAGTTAAATTTGATTATAGTAAAATTCTTTCTTCAAAGTATGAAAATGAACAAGTAACTCTTTTTGATACAAATAATTTATTTGCCTTTGCATCTAAAATAAATTGTAAGCTATTAGGACGAGAGTTTGAGAAAGCAATATTAAGTGTAAAAAACATAATAAATGAAAAAGATAGTGAACAAATAGCAGATATTACAAGTATAGTAATGCATGTGATAGCTGCTAAGATATTAAATGATAAATTGCTCTTAAAAGAAAGATATTTGGATATACATGAATTATTGAAGGTACTTTCAAATACTTATGGAGATTACTTTAGTATAGAAAATTTATATAAATATGGAACAGAGCTAATAGATATTATTAATGATAGTTTTAGCAAGGAATTTTCATATAGGAGTATAGATAATGAAATATTAGGAAACTTTTATGAAAGTACTCTATTTGAAAGTGATGATAAGAAAAATAAAGAGCTAAAAAGAAAATGGGGAATTTATTATACGCCTAGTTGTATAGTTAATAATATGTTGAAGTCAATGCCTATAGAATTAATTGATTATAGGAAAAGATACACTTTAGATGCAAGTTGTGGATCTGGAAGTTTGCTTATTGGTGCATATAAAAAACTAAAGCAGTTATTACCCAAAAAGATGGATGAGGAAATTCAACATCAGTATTTAACTGATAGGCTTTTAGGAATAGATATAGATAAGTTTGCATGTGAAGTAGCACGCTTAGAGTTATTGTTGAATAGTATTCCATATGGAAACGGATGGAACGTGAAAAGTGATGATTTTCTTAAGATAAATAGCATGAATTTTAAGCCTAATATAATAATTGCTAATCCACCTTATGAGGAAAAAAGAAAAGAAAAGATAGAACAAAAAGCGGCATTGTTTTTAGATAAATACATTGATTTATTAGATGATGACGGAATATTATGTATAGTATTACCACAAACATTTTTATCTAATAAAAGTTGTAAAAGTGTAAGAAAAAAGCTTTTAGAAAATATACAATTATATGAAATATGGTTATTACCAGGTGGTGTATTTGATACTAATAATTGTTTCACTACAGTAATTATCGGTAGAAAGAGAAAGAATATAGAGAATAAACCCTTTAAAGGAAAAATAACTGTACAAAAATCAGTAGATAAATTTAAAAAAACGGGTAAGTTTGACTTGGAATTTATTTGTGAACCTCAAATGAATATATTAGATAAAGATGATTATAGTATAGTTATTTCTCCACTAGAACCTGTTTTGAAAAAAATATCAAATAATCATAAATTAGGTGAGTATGTTGATTATACTAGGGGATTAGAGATTCCATATGATGATTATCCTTTGTTATCTGATGAATATAAAGATGGATATTCAAAATTTTTTAGAAATGCAAAGCTAGGATTTCAACAATATTATTTTGATTGGGAAAAACAAAAAAAATCTAAGTATATAAAATATGATCCTGAAAATCCAATAAATCACAATAATATGAAAAGAAATGGTAAAAGATTAAGACTAAGAGAAGAAAAAAGATACATCTTTGAGAAAAGAAAAATAGTAGTTAGTGCTAATTCAACTCCAGGGACTTTTTGGAGAGTTAAAGCTGCTATTGATAAAGAAGGGGTATATGTTAGTCATTCATTATGGTGTTTTGTTAGTAATAATGAAATGAATTTAGAAGTTATTATGGCAGTTTTAAATTCAAAATTATCAAATGTATATGTTGAAAATACTAATGTAGGGCGTTATTTAAGGCGTGATAATATTTTAAATATACCATTTCCTAAGTTAACAGATTCTCAAAAAGGTATTATAACAGATTTAGTTAAAAATATAGAAGCAGGAATTTGTGTTGAAGAAAATAAAGATAAGATTGATAAAATTATATATTCAGCTTTTGAATTAAGTGATAGTGATATTAATGCTATTGAGTCATATTATGCTATCTTTAATTATGATAAATTTAAGGAGATTAATGAAAGCAACATTGATACTATTCAAGTTACTGGGAAGATAAAAAAGGTTGATTTTGATAACAGAACATTAGAAGCTATGTTTGTTGAATGTGATGAAATAAAAATTATAAAAATTACAAAACAAATTCCTGGATGGTTACTAGTTGAAGATGCTCCATTTGTATGTAGGATATCAGAGGATGATTTTTATGAAGATGAGGTTGAAATAATTGATGTAGAGCCAATTCAATATACTTATCTAAGTGATAGTGATGTTAGTTCATTAGTAATTAATCATTATAATAATTATGAAAATAGGAAAGAACAATTAAAGTTTGTAAAGGAGGGAGCTTAGATATGGCAATATCTCCTTTACAAATTGCATTTTTAGATGTAGGTCATGGTGATACTATTATCATATCAACTAAAGAAAAAAATGTTAATAGAGCAATAATTGTTGATTGCAATGATGCAATTAAGACTAAAAATTATATTTTAAATAATAAAATACAAATAATTGATTATATTATAATAACTCATTTACATCAAGATCATTATAGAGGTATAAATTCTTTAATAGATTTATTATTAAAAAATAATATAAAGGTTAAAAATATTTGTTGGGAAAAAGATAAGTATTTAAGAACAGATGAGGATCAGAAAAATAGGTATAAAATTTTTACATCGAAATTAGATGAATATCATATCAATGGTGATATAGGATATATAGGGAAAAGATTCGAAGGATCGTCCTATAGAAGAATTGATAATAATAATATCCAAGAGTATAAAGTAGAAATAATATATCCTAATAGTTTGATTGCCAATTACTTTGATGATAAGAACGTAAATAACACATCAACTGTAATTAGAATCCAATATAATAATTTTAAGATTATTTTACCTGGAGATTTAGAAGGTGAAGGATGGAAGAAACTAAAGGAGAATGTTACTGATTTAAAGTGTGATATATTAAAGATGCCACATCATGGAGGATATTTTGTAGAAGATAATAATTCTATATCTACAAGTAAAGTCATAGATTTGACAAAGCCTAATTTTTCAATAATATCTACTGGACAGAATGATAAATACAATCATCCATCTAAAGAAACTATAGAATGTTTAACTAGTAAAGGTGTTAATATATTATGCACTCAAGCTACTAATTTATGTGATAAAGACAGATTAAGCAAGAAAGAGTGTGTTATGTCAAAATTAGGAATAACAAATAAGGGAAATAAAAATCATTGCCCGTGTGTAGGAGACATAGTATTTGAAATAAATAGTGAAATAAGATTAGTATCGCAACAGTATAAAACTGTGAATGAAGTAAAAAGTAATTTTAAAAATAGGATCTGTACTGATATAAGATAAAAGAATTGGCGGATTTGAAAGGTTGCACTTCGCCCCCAACATAATAACAGAACCCTCAACAATACATTTTTGCATTGTTGAGGGTTTTTTATTTTAGGTTTTATTGATATTGACGAGAAGGGGGACATATTTAGATGTATTAAAAAACTAAGTTCAAATAAATGGCAGTTTCATATAACTAGAAGTAATATTTTTAATATTAGAAATTTTTATATTAAATATCCAATTATCCAGACAATGTCTGGACAATTAAGCTGGGCACATTATTGAGAGCTTATATATCAGATGATAGAAAAGTAAGAAATGATGCTAGTTAGAATAAATATTACTTATTAAAAAAGTAATTTTTAATAATTACTTTTTCGATATTGAAATAAAATTCCTTTTATGTTATTATAATAATGTAAAATATTTAATTTTAGAAAGGCACAAAATTATTATGAAATTAAGTAAGTTAGTAGAATTAGTAAGTGGAACACCTCAATTTAGAATTGTTGAAGTTTCTAATCCTAAAGCACCAGTTTTTACTTATTACACTCAAACAGATTTAAATGATGATTTAGTAGGCATTATATCAAGTGATGTAGATAACAAACAGGTGAGAACTAATGATAAAGTAAGTACATTATCTACTGGTGATGTTTTATTTAGTTTAGTTACAGGAAAGGCAACAATAGTAAGAAAAGAACATGAAGGATATCTTTACACACAAAATTATGTGAAACTATTGCATGCTGAAGACATTGATTCAAAATTTTTAGTGTATCTTATGAATGAAAGTAAAGCAATAAGAAAACAGTTAATGCTTGGTCTTCAAGGTTCATTAGTTTTAAAGTACACTTTAACACAACTTAGAGACCTTGAAATTAAAAAAATACCTTCAATAGATAAGCAAAAAATTATTGGACAAGTATATTTTAATCAATTAAGGCTTAAAGCACTTAGAAATAGAGTGACAGAACTTGAAGCAAAAATAAGATTAGCAGAGTTAGAAGAGGTGAGTGAAATTGAATGAAAATGAATTTGAAACTGAATTAATACAGTATATTTGCAGTGGGGTCATAAGCAAACCACAGAATTTAGAAGAAAGTAATAACTATGTGGTTAAAGAAGAAAATGCTGATTATCTTGTGAAGAAAAAGTTGTGGGAATATAAACCTGAAATTAAAACTACTGAACAACTTTGGAATAACTTTAAAGAAATTCTTGAGCAACATAATCAAAATACTCTTGAACATCCATTAAGTACTGTTGAATTTAATCAAGTTAAAAAGATTATATCAGATATTAAAACACCCTATGAAGCAGGACAATTTTTGTATGGTCTTAATGGCGTATCTCAAATTGAAATTGACTTAGATGATGGTCGTCATGTATTTTTAACAGTTTTTGACCAAAAACAAATTGGAGCAGGAGATACAGTGTATCAGGTAGTTAATCAAATTGAAAGACCAGCAGTTATTATTGGAAAACAAGATCGTCGTTTTGATACCACACTTCTTATTAATGGACTACCTATTATACAAATTGAAGAAAAGCGTGATATAAATAATGTCGATGAAGCATTAAATCAAATGAATCAATATATAGATGAAAATCAGTATAGTGATATTTTTTCTACATTGCAAATTTTAGTAGCAATGACACCTAACAATATTAAGTATATGGCAAATACTACCTCAGATAAATTTAATAAAGATTTTGCATTTAACTGGCAGCGTAAAGAAGATAATAAAGTTGTATATAATTGGAAGGAATTTGCTGATTCAATGTTAAGCATTCCAATGGCACATCAAATGGCTACAAATTATATGATTTTAGATGGCACAAAAAATAAACAAACACTAAAGGTAATGCGTCCATACCAAGTATATGCTACTCAAAATGTAATTGAAAAGTTAAAAAAGGTTGATTTTGAACTTGGCATGAATAAAGTGGGGTATATATGGCACACAACTGGTTCTGGAAAAACTATAACTAGCTTTAAAACAGCATGGCTTGCAAGTCGTATGCCAAACATAGATAAAGTTGTTTTTGTAGTAGACAGAATTGCTTTAACAAAACAAACAAATGAAAATTATAGAGCCTATGACCCAGATTCTAGTGAAGATATTATAGGTACTGTTCAAGATACTTATAATACTACAGATTTAAGCCGTAAATTAAAAAGTAAGGATAATAATATCATTGTTACTTCTGTGCAAAAGCTTGATACTTTAATAAAACGTAAATCCTTTAAAGCACCTGATAAAAACATTGTATTTATAGTAGATGAAGCTCATCGTTCAACAGGAGGAGAAAGCTTTGAAAAAATTCAAAAGGCTTTTAAAAAATCTGCTTGGATTGGATATACAGGAACACCAATGTTTGATGAGACAACTACAGGTTTAAGAACTAAAGATATTTTTGGTCCACTATTACATTCTTATACTATTCGTGAAGCAATTGTAGATAAAAACGTTTTAGGTTTTAAAGTGGATTTTGAAACAACTATTGATGAAGGGCAAATGAAATCTGTATATTTACCTGCTTTTTATAGTGAACGTTATCCTAAATGGACAGAAAAACAAATTCAAGATAAAATTAATAATTTAACTCAAGAAGATATGGATGATGCAATTGAGCCAAGCTTTTATGATGAAAATATGGACCATATAAAATTAGTAGTTGAAGATGTATTTAAAAATTGGAGAAATCGTTCAAATGATGGAAAATATAATGCACTATTTACAACCCATGTAGGTGGTGGAAAGGCTAGCACTCCAATGGCTATGATGTATTTTAATGAATTTCAACGAGTAAATGAAGAAAATAGGAAAAATGGTGGACAAACTTTGAAAGTTGCAGTTACTTTTAGCTTAAATACATCTAACAATGATAGTATGCTTGAAACTAATAAAGGATTATATGAAGCCATTAAGCTTTACAACAAAGAATTTGGTACAAGTTTTGGTATGGATGATGTATCAGGATATACACAAGATGTAATTAGTCGTTTAAATAAAACAGCTAGTGATAAGAAATTTTTAGATATTGTAATTGTAGTAGACCAACTTTTAACTGGTTTTGATGCACCAGAACTTAATACTCTTTATGTAGATAGAACTCTTAAAGGCGCTGGGCTTATTCAGGCTTATTCAAGAACAAATCGTATTTCTGACATTCAAGAAAAGCCTTGGGGACGTATAGTAAATTATAGATGGCCTGCACAAAATGAGAAACTTATGAATAAAGCACTTGCAATTTATGCTAATAAAGATTCAGCAAACTTATCAGAAGATGAACAACGTAAAATAAATCAAGAAGATGGGATTGTTGCTAAACCTTTTGAAGAGGTATTTAAAGAAGTAAAAAAAATTGTTAAAGAATTAAGTGATTTAACTAATAGATTTCAACAATTACCTTCTTCTGAAAACAAAAAAGAACATATGCTTAGTTTATTGCAATCCTATAATATTGGAATGGCAAAATTAAAACAATTTGACCCTAAAGAAGTAGATGGAAATGCAGTAGGTTTTAATTATGATAATCCTGATGAATTAGTTGAAAAGTTGGGAATGACTAGTGAAGAAGAAGTAATGCTTACTACAGTCTTATCAAATGAACTTAAACACCATATAGCAAAAGAAAAGAAAATTCCATTTTATCAAATTGAGTTAAAAATGACCCATGTTAAAGATGTAAAAATAGATTATGATTATCTAACTGAATTAGTAGAAAAACTATTAAATCAAGTGCATGAAGGTAAAAAAGAAGAAGCAGAAGATACAAAAGAAAAAATCTATAAATTTGCTAATGGATTAGAAGATAGAAACTATGCAAATAAAATAAAAAATGCAGCAATAGCCATTATAGAAGGGCATTATCCACCAAAAGGCTCTAATTTTAAATACCCAGCAAAATTAGAAAATAGCGAAGAAGTTATTCAAAAAGCTAATAATATAAGTATTGATAGAATACTATTAGACTTTAGAGTTAAATGGGGAATAACCGAGGTTATAACAAGTGCTCAAATGAGAGAATTATTTAGCAATCATAGCTATGGAAAACAAGACTTAGATGATACTGGACAAATTACAAATATAATAGCAAAAGCAAGTATAAAATATAAAGAATTAGCACACAATGAAAAAATACAAGCTTTATCTAAAATAAAATATAGAAATAGTTTAAGAGAAGCTATTTATAAACTAGCAGATGAACAAGTAGGAAATTAGGCTATTTAATAAGCTAAAATTAAAATTTTAATATAAATAATAAAATTAATTAATGAACTGCTAACTAATAATTAGCAGTTCAGATAGGAGGAAAAAATGGAAAAAAAGAATGTACCTAAAATAAGATTCCCAGGTTTTACTGAACCTTGGGAACAGCGTAAGTTGGGTGAGTTAAGTAAATCTTTTGAATATGGACTTAATGTAGCAGCTAAAGAATTTGATGGAAAAAATAAATATATTCGTATTACAGACATTGATGATGAATCTCATAATTTTATCAATGATGATTTAACTTCTCCAAATATAAATTTATCAAATGCAGATAATTATAAATTATCGCAAGGAGATATTTTGTTTGCTCGTACAGGGGCAAGTGTTGGAAAATCTTATATTTATAAGGAATCTGACGGTATAGTATATTATGCTGGTTTCTTAATAAGAGCAAGAATTAAAGAAGAAGTAAATCCAGAGTTTGTATTTCAAAATACTTTAACTAAGGATTATGAAAAGTATATTAGTGTTACTTCTCAACGTTCAGGACAACCAGGTGTAAATGCACAAGAGTATGCAGAATACAAAATTATGATTCCAAGTAAAGAAGAACAAGATAAAATTAGTGACTATATGAGAAAGTTTGATAATCTTATCACCCTTCATCAGCGTAAGTTGGAAAATTTAAAAAAACAAAAAAAAGGACTATTACAAAAAATGTTTCCTGAAAAAGGAAAAAAAGTTCCTGAGATACGTTTTCCTGAATTTACTGACGCTTGGGAACAGCGTAAGTTTTCAGAGTTGTATGAAAAAAATACAGAAAAAAATGTAAATCTTATAGGTTACGATAAAACAATTTCAATTGCAACTATGACATACAAAGATGAAGGAAATGGTGCTTCTGAAGAATCATTAAAAACATACAAGGTTTTAAGAATGGGTGATTTAGCATTTGAAGGACATACAAACAAAGAATTTAGATATGGAAGATTTGTGGCGAATGATATTGGAATAGGAATAATGTCGCCACGTTTCAGTGCTTTAAGACCTATAAACGAAATGCCAATTTCATTTTGGAAATATTATATTCACTATGAACCGATTATGAGAAAGATACTTGTGAATTCTACTAAAGCTGGAACTATGATGAATGAATTGGTTATTTCAGATTTTATGGAACAGAGAATTCAAGTGCCATCATACGAAGAACAAAATAAAATTGGAGGATTATTTGATAAATTAGATAACCTTATCTCCCTTCATCAGCGTAAATTAGAACACTTACAAAAACAAAAGAAAGCATTGTTACAGCAAATGTTTGTATAAAAATTTAGTAAAGAAAGGAAGTAAAATAATGAGTAATAATATACAAGAAATTACAAGTAAGCTTTGGAATATGGCAAATGAATTACGTGGTACTATGGATGCTTCAGAGTATAAGAACTATATTTTAGCATTTATGTTTTATAGGTATCTTTCAGAACATCAAGAACAATATTTAGTTAAAAATAATGTGCTTGATGTTGAAGAGGGGGAAACTATTAATGCTTCTTATAAAAGGCAAGCAGTAGGTGAAGATTTAGATGAATATTTAGAAGATATTTCATCTAGCTTAGGATATGCAATTGCACCTGATGATACATGGCAATCTTTAGTTGACAAAATTGAAGATTCACAGATTGTTCCTAGTGATTACCAAACTATTTTTGATAATTTTAATAAAAATTCAGGCTTAAATAAAGAGGCAGTAAAAGATTTTCGTGGTATATTTAATGATGTTAATTTAGGAGATTCACGTCTTGGAAGTTCTACAAATGAGCGTGCTAAATCACTTAATGGTATAGTAAAATTAATAAATGGAGTTAATTTTAAAGGTGAAGATGGAAAAGATATTTTAGGAGAAATTTATGAGTATTTAATTGGACAATTTGCAGCAAATGCAGGTAAAAAAGGTGGAGAGTTTTATACACCTCATCAAGTTAGTAAAATTTTAGCTAAAATAGTTACAAGTATAGTTCAAAATAAAGATGAATTCTTCTATGTATATGACCCAACAATGGGTTCTGGTTCATTACTTCTTACTGTTGGTCAAGAGTTACCAAAAGGAACTCCTATTAAATACTTTGGACAGGAATTGAATACAACAACTTATAACTTAGCTAGAATGAATTTAATGATGCATAATGTATCTTACAATAATATTATGTTAAGTAATGCTGATACTCTTGAAAGTGACTGGCCAGATGGACTAGATGAAAAGGGTATTGACCATCCACGTACCTTTGATGCAGTAGTAGCTAATCCTCCATATTCTCAGAAATGGGATAATAATGAATCTAAGTTAAAAGACCCACGTTTTAAGGATTATGGAAAATTAGCCCCAGCTTCAAAAGCAGATTATGCTTTTATTTTGCATAGCATATATCATTTAAACAAGAATGGAATAATGGCTATTGTTTTACCTCATGGGGTACTATTCCGTGGAGCGGCAGAAGGTAAAATTCGTGAGGTTCTTATTGAAAAAAATTATCTTGATGCTGTAATTGGTTTACCAGCTAATTTATTTTATGGAACAAGTATTCCAACAGTAATTTTAGTATTAAAGAAAAATCGTAAAAACAAAGATATATTATTTATTGATGCAAGTAAGGAATTTGAAAAAGGAAAAAATCAAAATAATTTAAGTGATGAAAATGTAGATAAAATTGTAAATACATTTAAAAATTATGAAGATGTTGATAAATATGCTCATGTGGCATCAATTGAAGAAATAAAAGAAAATGATTATAACTTAAATATTCCAAGATATGTTGATACCTTTGAAGAAGAAGAACCAATTGACCTAGAAGGGATAAATAAACAATTAGAACAAGACAACAAAGAAATTGCAGAACTTGAAGCAGAAATTAATGAACAATTAAAGATTTTAGGTGTAAAAATTTAAACTTAAGTATAAGGAAGATAAAAAAACTTATCTTCCTTATACTATTAAATGATGTAAGTAAAATAAAAAGCAGGTGAAGAAAAATGAATTTAGAAATATTGAAATTTTTAGGAGAAGAAGTTCCTAACACAATTGAAGACATAAGAGAATCATTAGATTTGGTTAGTATTTCACTAGAAAATGCCTTAGAACAAATAGGAAAGAAAGTTGAAAAATCTTTTTCAGATAAACAATATACAAAAGTATCTGAATTAAGTTTAAAGAGTGAAGAAGTAGAAAAAATAAATAAAGAAGTCCAAAATATTATTAATGAATTAGATAATATTATAAATAAAGGCAATACTAAAATAGATAATAAAAATATTTCTATAAAAGATGAAAAAGAGATACCTAATTATAATAAATATTTAGTTGATAATAAAGTTGAACATACACTCTATGAAGATTATACACACAAAAGACCAGCTGGCTTTTCAATTGAAAACAATTATATTGAAGCCAATGAATGGAAAAATGTATTGCTTGAAACATTAAATTATTTAGTGGAAAAAGATAAAAATATAATTATTAATTTTGTTAATGATAAAAGTATGAATGGAAAAAAAGTTACTTATTTTGCTAGTAATGAAAAAGATATTGCTAGGTCACCTAAAAAAATAAAAAATGTCAATATATTTGTTGAAACTAACCAGAGTGCAAATTTAATTAGGAATTTAATTGTAAAAATATTAAATAAATATCATATAAATTTAAGCAAATTCAAGATATTTTTAAGAGCTGATTATTCTGAGTTACATTAGCTTAATAAAATTTACTCTGAAGTATATTAATACTCTAATAAATAATTCTTGATTTAAAAATAATGTTTTAATTATAATAATTTGTCAGCGTGAGATAAAAAAGGAGTAATTAAAATGTTAGAAGAAATAAAAAGAACAGATTTATTTTATAATTATTATGAGCAATGGATTACTGTATATAAAGAAGGCGCCATTAGTAAAGTTACTATGAATAAATATCACATGACACATTCATGGCTAAAAAAATTAATACCAGAAGTTAGAATTTGTGATTTAACAAGAATAGTTTATCAACAATTGCTTAATGATTATGCTTTATATCACGAACGACAAACTACAATGGATTTTCATCATCAATTGAAAAGCTCCATTTTAGATGCCTTAGATGAAGGTTTATTAGATAGAGATCCTACAAGAAAAGCAATAATAAAAGGAAAAACACCAAGACCTAAAAAGATAAAATACTTAAATCAATTTGAACTACATACCTTGCTAGCTAATTTAGATTTAAAACAAGAAATTAATTGGGATTGGTTTATATTATTAATTGCTAAGACAGGTATGCGTTTTTCAGAAGCTTTGGCATTAACACCTAAAGATTTTAATTTTTCACATCAAATGCTATCAATTAATAAAACATGGGACTATAAAAATAATAGTGGATTTTTGCCAACAAAAAATAAAGCCTCAGTTAGAAAAATACAAATTGATTGGCAAACTGTTATTCAATTTTCAGGACTATTAAAAAATTTGCCTGAGGATGAGCCTATTTTTGTTAAATCTAAAGTATACAATTCAACCATAAATGATATATTAGAGAAGCATTGCAAAAATAGTAAAATACCTGTTATTTCAATACATGGCTTAAGACATACCCATGCATCACTATTGCTATTTGCAGGAGTATCTATAGCTAGTGTTGCACGTAGATTAGGACACGCTAGTATGACTACCACTCAAAAGACATATTTACATATTATACAAGAACTTGAAAACAAAGACATAGATTTGGTAATGAGATCCTTATCTGAATTAAGTTAAAACTATAAAATTTACACTCACGCTGATGAAGGGTGATAAGATTATCAAACTCTTCAAAAAACATCCCTATTTTCTTTTGTTCTTCTAATTTTGGAAATGGTATTGGCATTTCAACAAATACAGAATCCTTAATTGCAAATCTATCAGAACGTGCTCCTGAATCACCATTTAATTTCATAAACATATGCCAATAAGTTGTATCAAAATAATGTTCTAAATAAGTTCTGTCAATATCACGTGTTCTAAATACATAATAAAGAGGTGACATTACACCTGTCTTTAACAATTTATTTCTTTTTATTGGTCCAACAGGAGCAAAATTTGAAATACGTGGATTATAAACAAAATCATCATTTCTAACTACATAATATCCATTTAAATTCTTTATATTTGAAATATCTTTTTCAAAAAAATCTCTTTGTGGGATAATACCATACTCTGCTGAATTAGTAAAAGTTTCATTATAAGTATTATTAATATTCTTTTCTGTTACCTTATCTGAAATTTCACCTAACTTACGCTGTTCCCAATAGTAAGAAATTATAATATAAATTTTACTAAATAAGAAAGATTTTAAATTTAATCTTTAATGCTGATAAATAGACAAAATAAACTAAATATGATAAAATATAAACATCAAATGAGAAAAGTGAATTTGCGCAACCCCAAAAACCTTGAAAAAAGGGGGGAGGTTGCGCAGAATCTTAAAAACTTGAAAAAATGGCTTGAATACTAGCTTTTAAAGAAATTTTAAAAAATGCGCAACCTAAAAAAAAGGGGTTGCGTAAAATGGCAAAATTAGCCGGCATGAATACTAGGTTTCAAAGGGGTGCTATGGAAATTACATTAGACCTGTTTAAGGGATTGTCACAAATATAACTAAGGATGGTGGTATCTCAAATGTCAACAGATGGAAATTACATTAGACCTGTTTAAGGGATTGTCACTTCCAATATCCAGCATTGTCATACTTACATATATGATAATGGAAATTACATTAGACCTGTTTAAGGGATTGTCACATTATCTTTTGATAGAATTTATATCTTTCTTCTATTAATATGGAAATTACATTAGACCTGTTTAAGGGATTGTCACAATAGAAATTTTTATCATTTTCTGTCTCAGCTTTTTTATGGAAATTACATTAGACCTGTTTAAGGGATTGTCACCATCAATAGCATTACTTAACATAAATCTTAGTTCTTTTTCATGGAAATTACATTAGACCTGTTTAAGGGATTGTCACTAAAGCTTCTCTTAGTTTACCAAGGCTTTATTATAATGGAAATTACATTAGACCTGTTTAAGGGATTGTCACGTTTAAGTTACGGTAATCTTTCTTAATGTTATTAGTAATATGGAAATTACATTAGACCTGTTTAAGGGATTGTCACTGCAAGGATAAAAGTCTCACCTTTCCAGCTGCTCATATGGAAATTACATTAGACCTGTTTAAGGGATTGTCACGATAAATTGCCTATTGTTTCTGGTACTTCTGTTAAGGAATGGAAATTACATTAGACTTGTT
>CACZYK010000038.1 GCA_902785295.1 uncultured Clostridium sp. | reverse complement strand
ATTAATTTCACAATCCTGTTTTTCATATTCTTCATATTCATTTTCAATAAATTCTGTAGCAATGCTAAAAACCATCCCACCTACTATCAGTTTAGCTTCTAATACATTATGAAAATAATCTACTCTTTCTATTTCTTCTGTATCTTTATTCCTATAGGTCCTAAATTTATTATTACCACTTCTTTTTGTTTTTTAATAATGATGATACATCTAACTGTTCTTTTTCTTCTTTCTTTTTTTGTTTTTTCTTTTTATCTTTAGAAATTACATCATCATTTTCTTTTTCATCACTTATATTAGTATACTCTTTTTCTTCTTTTTTATTTTCCTCATCTTTACTTTTTTCTTTTTTATTTTTTTCTGAAGAATTTTTTAGTTTCTTAAAGTACTTTGAAAAGTCTAAATTAAGTCTTCTATAAACTATATCCAAGAAAAATAAAACTAAAGCAAAAATTAAAAATATATTGCTTAAATTTATTTTTTTATATGCTTCTTTAAGTTCACCTTTAAAAGCATCTTTAGGATTATTTATAAATTTTCCATTAACCTCACTTACTAAAGTATTAAGCTTATCTTTGTTTTTATTAAATTTATATTCATCAGAATATTGAAGGGAAAAAGCACCTGTATAATTATTTATAACTTCACCATCTTTTTCTTCCCTTACATTAAAATTATAAAAACCTATTTCATTTAATTTTACTCTTCCTGTATACTTTCCTGGCTCTTCTTGAGTAAGTTCAATTTCTCCGTCATTTCCTGATTCACTATTATAAACTGCTTTTATTTTTGAATCTTCTAAATTTGAATCACTATAAAATTCTATCAATGCCTCGTTTCCATCTTGAGATATAGAGAGTTTTCCTTCATCACTTAGTTCTGGAATAGTCCAATAGATAGCATTTTTTATAAGTTGTGCTCCTTCTTCCCAAGTTAAATAATCACTACTCCACTCTCCATTAATATCAGAGGTCCAGCTTACAGTTTTTCCAATTCCATATCTATAAGAGGCAAGTATTGGTTCATCATGATTTGAAGTGAAAATTTCTGTTGCATTATCCTTTATTGAAGTTCCTATATATCCTTTTAACTTAGGAATTCCTTCTTTAGTATCAACTCCACTTAAGATTTCGCTATTACTTGAAATTGAAGGAGTAAATTCTTCGTTTATTATATAAGTTCCTGCAGATAGTAACACTTCCCTTGCAAATATTCTTGGAATATCTGTGTATTGGTCTGTGTGATAATGTCTTCCCCCTCCTTGGTTTGCTAAAGCTTCTAAAAGATTTCCATCTGCATCTTCTCCAACTGAAACAGTTGATAAGGTAATACCTTCATTTTTTATATTGTTTATAAGTTCTGTATAATTACTTAAGGAAAATCCATCTTGTCCATCAGTTAATAAAATTATATGCTTTATTTTTCCTTTGCTATTTAACTGTGATTTATATCCTTGCTCTAATGCAGGATAGATTGAGGTTCCTCCTCCTATAGATATTCCCCCTATCATTTCTTTTATGCTTTTTATATCCTTAGCACTTTGCATTTCTACAACATTCTGATATTTATCATCAAATGCAATAACATTTATTTCATCACTTTCTCTTAAAGATTCTAGTGCATTCATAGCAGCTTCTTTAGCTAAGGTAAGCTTGCTTACTTCTCCATTTCCAGAAGACATACTTCCAGATTTATCAATAATTAAGCTTATGCTTATTGGTGGTACTTCATTTTTTCCTTTTTTGTCCATATTTACTGGAAGAATTTTTTCTAAAGGAGTATTTCTATATCCTCCTAAGGCATAAGAGTTTTCTCCTCCAAATGTAACAACTCCTCCACCATAGTCTTTTACATAGCTTTCTATATTATCCATAAATCCTGAATTTAAATCATCTTTATGAACATCACATAAAACTATTGTTTTATACTCAAGCATTTCATTTAATTCTCTAGGTGCTGAATTTGGAGAAACAATATTTAAATTACAACTTGTATTTTTTAATGTTTCTATAACTCCTAAAGCTGAATTTTCTTTTCCTTGAATTACAAGTATATTAGGAGGAGCTATTACATTAGTAAAGCAGCTATATTCATTATTAATACCATTTGTATCTTCATACGCCTCAACTAAAACTCTATATTCCTTAAAACCTCCTGTTGTTTGAACATCTTTAAAAACAAATTTATTGCTTCCTTTTTGAAGTTCAACCTCCTCTTCTGCTTTTTTATCTCTTCCTGAAAATAATGTTAACTTTGCTTTTGTTTGTACATTAGATTCAATTGTTGTAGTAACTGTAAACTCTTCTCCTATGGAAATATTATCAGGAACCTTAACATTTTCTACATATACCTCATTTCCACTTTCATTTGAGACCTTATATACATTTAAATCTATATTTTCCTTATTTAAAAGAGCTATATTATTTAATAAATCACCTTTATTTTCTTCTCCATCAGTAATTAACACAATTCTTTTAGAGGCATTTTTATCAAATAAAGAAAAGGAAGTATTTATTGCTTCTTCAATATTAGTGGCACTTACTAAAGGGGCAGATTTTATTCCATTATATTCTTTTTTGTTATCCATTACCTTGTCAATAGTAGCATTATCTCCAAAAACAACTACTCCTGCCTTATTATTTTTAGGCATTTCTTCTAAGGCCTTGTCAATAAAATCTATCCCCTTCTCCTTAAAGAGAGACATGCTATCTGATACATCTAAAATAAAAATTGTAGATATATTTCTTCCTTTTATTGAAAGGGTTATATCTGCTATACCACAAACTATAAAAATAATTATAAGTATTCTGCTTATAAGATTTACTAGATTTTTTCTTTTTAAGTTTTTAAATTTTTTTAGAACAATATACATAAAAACTAAAATAATAGGTATTAGAATAAATGCATATGCCCTTGAAACTTCTATATCCATAACTCTCACCTAATTTCCTTTTAAGTATAATATCCATTCTAAAATTAAAAATCCTAAAGCTGTTAATAAAATTAATGGACTTAAAGAAAATCCTCTTCTTAATATTTTATTTTGCTTTTTTACATTTTCACTTGATGAAGTTTTTTCACCATCTAAAATGCTTTCTTCTGAAGGATAATTTATAGAAAATAACTCTTCTTTTTCTCCATTTTCTGTAGTTTCTTTTACTTTATATAAGCCTAAATTTGTTAAACTATCATAAGAGTCTCCCTTTTCTACTTCAGTTATTGATTTATCAGGATTTATAACCTTTATCTCCTTACTTGTTGTGCTTCCTTTTATAGTTATTTCATCTCCAGAGACAAATTTATTTTTATATAAAATTCCTGAATTTATCATTTTTTCTTCAAGCTCATAGATAAATAGTGGAAATTCTTTCTTTAAAGCAATATCACTATTGTGAATATCAAATCCTATTGCTCCTATCATTCTTTCATCCTTTTCCCCAATAAATGCTATAACATCTTCTCCTGCCTTTAATAAAGCTTTTCCATAGTAAGGCATTTCTATTTTTTTGTATTTTGAAAGAGCAAAATTCATATTTTTAAGATAGTTTGGCATTTCTTCATTTAAAGATGTTCCAGATACAGCCTTATCAACTTCTTCTACATTAAAAAATTCATTAGATTCTGGATTTATAAATAATATAGAACCTGACTTTGGAATATTTTTCATATTTTTATTATCATATATATATAAATCATAATCTTCATCAGGAATATTTTCTGAATCATTGGTTTTATAAAGAGAAATATTTTCTAAATTACTTAAGCTCTTTTCTAAAAATACATTTTTTTCAGTTATTAAAAGTACCTTTTTTTCTTTTTCTTCAGAAATAACATCATAATAAACATTATCTAAAGCTACTAAATCTTTTTTAGAAAGTTCTCCTTTTAAGTATTTATAACTAAAATTATCATATTCATAATTTAAAGTAGTACTTTCTCCTTTTTTAAGAGCAATACTTTTTACATCTAATAAATTATCCTCTCCATATAAAGAAAAATCTCCAGTATAATCAGAATCACCAAAGTTTTTTATTGTAGCTATTATATTTATCTTTTTATCATTAAATTTATGAGCTATATTTGTAACAGCTACATTTTCTCCCTTATTTCCTAAAGAAATTACCTTTCCATTTATATCCTCAAGATTTATTTCTTTATCTGTTATAACTAAAACTTCATAACTTTCAAGACCTTCTCCTAATGCTCTTACATAAGAAAATATATTAGTTATATCTCCTGTTCCATATTTTTGAGTAATGTCTTTAAAGTCATTTACAACATCATAATCATTTCCTCCATTATAAGAAATTATATAACTTTCATTCTCTTCCTTAGAATTTTTTATATATTCTTCTGCTAAGTTTTTACCCTCTTCAAGCCTTGTTTTTTCTCCATCATATAATGTACTCATACTTGCTGTATTATCAATTACAACAATTATATTTTTATATTCTTTTTGTCCAAAATTTAAGTAAGGACTCATAAGTGCAAGTATAATTAAGGCTAAAATTAGTATTTGAAGAAACATCATAATATTAACCTTAAGCTTTTCCCAAGGAGTATTTGCAGAACTATTTTTATAAGCCTCCATCCATAAAAGAGAAGAGGAAATTTCTTTTTCTTTGTATTTTCTTTTTAATATATAAAGTAGTACAACCATTGGAATTGTTATACTAAAAAACAATGGCCATAAATTTGTTATTCCCAAAAGCTTTCCCCCTTCTAATTTATAACTCTACTCTTTCCAAGTTCTCCTAAAATTATTTCTTCAAGGCTCATATTGGTATTTGAAAAAATAACCTTTCCTCCATATTTTTTAGCTAAGGTTTCTAAAGTTTTATTAAAGTTTTTTAAGGTTTTTTTATACTCTTCTATTACCTTATAATTTAAGTTAAGCTTTATTTCTTCTCTAGTTTCCTTATCTAACAAGGTTACTTCTTCCTCTATTTTAGGATTTATTTCTTCTTCACAAAGAACTTGAATAAGTATTATTTCTTGTTTTTTATAAGCTAAGTATTTTAATGCCTTTTCAAGACTTTCTATTCCCTCATTACATAAAAAATCTGAAACAATAATAGAAACTCCCTTAGAATTTATTTTTCTTTTTGTTATAGCTTCTGAAAGTTTTGTCTTTCCATTAAACTCTATATTTTCAAGTTCTTTTAATATATTTTGAAATACCTTCTTTCCAGTTCCTCCTTTAATTTCATAAAGATTATCTTCTTCTAAAATATTAACATTTACTCTATCTAAATTATTTAAAGCTATATAACTTAAAGCACCTACAATTTGAAGAGCTTTTATCTTCTTATTTTTTTCTCCATAATCCATTGAAGCACTTTTATCTAAAAATATATTAAATATACCTTCTCTCTCTTCCATAAATACCTTTATAAATAATTTATCAAACCTTCCATAAGCATTCCAATCAACTCTTCTAAAATCATCTCCAGGGACATATTCTCTAAAATCAGAAAATTCTACTGACATTCCCTTTGCATGAGATTTTCTTCCACCTTGAAGACCTTTTGTTATTCTTAAATTAATATTTAAATGTATCTTTTGTAATTTCTTAAAAAAATCATCATTAAAAATTTTTTCTTCCATATACTACACTACCCTTAAATCCTCTAGGATTTTTTCAATTATATATTCCTCTGTTATTCCTTCTGTTATACCTTCAAAATTTAAAATTATTCTATGTCTTAAAACAGGATATGCAATATATTTTATATCATCAAAAGAAACATTATATCTTCCTTCCATTACAGCCTTAACCTTTGCTCCACTAATTAATCCTTGAGCTGCTCTTGGACTTGCCCCTACCTCTACATATTTTTTAGAAAGCTCATGACCTTCCTTTACTTCAGGATGAGTTGCTAAAATTATTTTTAAAGCATATTCTTTAACAGGGTCAGCTATTGGTATTTCTCTTATAGCTTCCTTCATTTCAAGTATTTCTTTACCATTTAAAACTGAATTTATTTCTTCTCCCTCTTTTCCTAAAGTTAAATCTATTATCTTGCTTAATTCGTCTAAACTTGGGAAATCCACCTTAACTTTAAATTGAAATCTATCAAGCTGAGCTTCTGGAAGTGGATAAGTTCCTTCTTGTTCAATTGGATTTTGAGTTGCTAAAACCATAAAAGGTTTTGGCATATCATATGTTACCTTTCCAACAGTTACACTTTTTTCTCCCATTGCCTCTAAAAGAGCAGACTGTGTTTTTGGCGTAGCTCTATTAATTTCATCTGCTAAAAGAAGATTAGTAAAAACAGGACCCTCTTCAAACTTAAATTTTGTTGAATCATTTTCCTTAACAATTAAATTAGTTCCAACAACATCTGCTGGCATTAAATCTGGAGTAAATTGTATTCTTGAAAATTTTAAATTTAAAACCTTAGAAATTGTTTTTACCAATTGAGTTTTTCCAAGCCCAGGCATACCCTCTAAAAGTACATTTCCTCCTGAAAAGATAGCTATTAATACATTATCTATTATTTCCTTTTGTCCAATAATTCCTTTTCCTATTTCTTCTTTGCATTCTTTAATCTTTAATGCTGTATTTTCTATATCCATGTATTTCCTCCTAATTTAATCCATCAAAATAATCTTTTACAATATCTTTCATATTTTCTGGAATAGAAGAACCTTCAATTCCTTGTAACTCTTTTTCACTATAATCTCCTATTACTTCATTATAATCCTTCTTTTCTCCTGAAAAATTCAATCCATTTTCAGTTTCAACTGCTTGAGAAGGGGAATTATTATTTTTATTTCCTGTTAAATTTGCATCTGAACCAATTTCTCTTTCTGGTATATAAACTTGCTCTCCTTTTGTTGGTTCTGAAGTGTTTTCTGTTCCATTTTTACTTCCAGTATTCCATCCTGTTCCAGACCCATTACCATTTCCTAAGCCATTTCCGTTTCCTGAACCACTTCCATTTGAGCCATTTCCATTCCCTGAACCATTTTCATTTCCAGAAGCACCTCCATTTGCTGAAGAATTATTACCAGAATTTGAATTACTATTATTATTTCCATTCCCTGAATTTGAATTATTATTACCTTTTGCTGTATTTTCAAGAGAAGATAATTCTTTAGCTAATTCTGAAGGGTCTATTTCTCCATTCATAACTCCTTCACTTGTTTGATTCATTAGAGCCTTAAGCTCTTCATCACTTAAACTTGAGGCAAGCTCTGATAAAGATTCTGCTAATTCTATTTTTTCACTTTCACTCATATTTTTAAGAGAGCTATTTAACTCACTAAGCTGATTTTCTAAAGCTTCCTTATTTCCTGAATTTAAGGCTTCTGATATTTTTTCTCCTTCTTCTGTTTTATTTAAAGCTTCATTAATTTTATTTAAATCCTTTAAGGCATCATTTTGAAGCTTTTTCATGCTATCTTCTAAAAGCTCCTTAGATAAATTTTCTAAAGCTTTTTTTCCTTCTTCAGATTTAATTTCTTCTTTTAAGGTTTCAAGCTTTTTATTTAATCTTTCTAAAAATTTATTTATATCTTTATTAGTTTCAATATCTTTTAATTCATTTTTACCATCTTCAAGAAGCTTTTTTAATTTTTCCTTTTCTTCTTTAGATAAATCATCTGTTTTCTCAATTTTCTTTTTTTCTTTTTCAACTTTATTTATTATTTCACTTTTTCCTTTTTCAAAGTTTCTTAATTCTTTAGCCTTTGTTTTTGAATTAGAAGGTACTAATAAAATCCCTGTACATATTACAATTAAAACTCCTATTTTTAAGAGCTTTTTTCTATCTATCTTTATTGGAAATTTCTCTTTATAATTAAAATTTTTTAAATTTTCTATTGTATCCTTCTTTTGTGTTATTGCTAAATCAGAATTATCATTTGAAAGGCACAAAGAAGTTATTACCCTTTCTTTAAGACCTTTAGAGTCAATAAGAAGTGCTATTTTTTTTATATTAGGAAGCTTTAAAATTCCATATATAAAACTTCCTAATATGATTAATATACATACAATAGCTATTACTCTATAACAATCTTTAAATGGCACAAATACAGAAACTGATAATAAAATAAAGCTTAATACTCCACATAATAAAATTCCAAATAATATCTTATCTAAAAGGAAATTAATCTTTATTCTTTTTCCATAAGTTTTTATAAAAGAATTTATCTTTTTATCTAAATCCATAAATCATCACCTTTTTTTCTTTTTGTTAAGAGGATTTAATTTATATGCTGATAGTTTTATAAATAAAATACTAAGTATTAATTGAAATATAATTGATATAATATATCCATTTGGAGCTAGTTCTTCTAAAGCACTTCCAAACATATAACTATCTTGTCCTAATTGCTTTGCAAGAAGACTTATAAATCCTAAGGTAGGACTTATAAATGATAAAATTGGAATTTTTATATCTGCATAAGAAGTATTACTCATTTCTTTAAAGGTCATATAAACTATTGTTATTACTACTATGCCAACAAATATAAATAAAACTGAAAAATATGTTATTGCTGTTGAAGCTCTTGATGTCTTTATTATTGTTGATATAAGAACTCCTAAAGCTCCTACAAATATTGTTGTAACTATAAAGAAAATACTTAATTCTATTATATTTTTTAAGCTTATTCCACCTATTAAAAGAGTTATTGAATATATAGGCATTGAACAAATTATAAGAAGAATAACTCTGCTTACAGAAGCTCCAAGCTTTCCTAAAACTATTGATAAAGGAGACATCCTTGTTGATAAAAGAACATCTAAAGTCTGTTTTTCTCTTTCCCCACAGATTGCTGTAGAAGCTAATGATGGAACTATAAACAAAAGTAAAACTGCTTGAATTATTGCAAGCTCTGCATATATTTCAGGTACACTTTGAAGATTTAGCCCTGATGAATATGATGAATTAACAGATGATTCAAATATTACTATTGAAAGTAGAGATAAAAATCCAACATAAAATAATAAGACTAATGTAAATTTAATGCTTCTTGTTGCTAATTTTGATTCATTTTTTAAAACTGGATTAATTTTCATTCTTTTCCCCTCCTACTTCATTAGTAATCTTCATAAATACATCTTCAAGACTGTGTTGTTGCTTATTAAAAGAGATTACTGGAACATCATTTACAACTAAACTTTTTAAGACTTCAACGGTTTCTTCATCATTTCCATTAAAATAAACAATAACTTTATTCTCTTCATAATTTACCTTTTCAATCTTAGGATTTTCTTTAAGAATTTTTACTGCTTTTTCTGCACTATTTAAAATATTTATAACAATAGGATAGTTACCACTAACTCTATTCATTATTTCATCTACTTTTCCTTGACATACCATATGTCCTTTTTCTATTATTCCAATATTAGTACATATTTCTCCAAGCTCTGAAAGAATATGAGAGCTTACTAATATAGTCTTTCCCATATCTTTAAGATTTTTTAATATGTTTTTCATCTCAAATCTTGCCTTTGGGTCCATTCCAGAAGCTGGTTCATCTAATATTAAAAACTTAGGATTATGAATTAAACACCTAGCTAAACATAATCTTTGTTTCATTCCTCTTGAAAGTCCATCAACATAGGAGTCATATTTATTTGTTAAGTTAACTAATTCTAAAAGCTCCATAGAAAGCTTCTTCACGCTATCTCCTGTGATTCCATAAATAGATGCAAAAAACTCTAAATACTCCCAAGTCTTTAAATTATCATATACTCCAAAGAAATCTGGCATATATCCTATTTCATCTTTAATTTTTTTATTATCCTTTATGGCATCAATATCATTTACATAAACTTCACCGCTGTCTGGGGATAAAAGCCCTGTTATTATTTTCATTGTAGTGCTTTTTCCTGCTCCATTAGGTCCTATAAAACCAAATATTTCTCCCTTTTCTATTTCTAAATTTAAATTGTTAAGGGCTTTAAACTTTCCATAACTTTTTTCTAAATTTTTAATTCTCAACATTATTTACAACCCCCTCAACAGCTATTCTAGGACAGCTAACATTTGTTTCATTATTACATTCTAGACGTATATAAAGTTTATTATCTTCTGTTAAATAATCTTTAGGATTACTTAACACAACACCACTTTCTAAATATTCTATCTCCTCAAAATCATTTTTTGTAGGATTAACAATATAAAGCTTTCCTTTTAAATCTTCTTGGTAATAATAATTTTCATCTTTTTTTATATATCCTATGGTAAGCTTATTTACATCTATATTAGAATCTATAGTATATTCTAAATATAAATCTCCTGTTCCATTAATCATATTTTCTTCACAATAAACATCACCTTGAGAAGTTGATAAGACCTGTGGAGTAAAATATTCAAAAGGAAGTGAACAATTTCCATTTTCATCTGCAATATTTAAATTACCATCTTGAACAATTACTGTTGTATCAAATTTTGATATCTTTCTATTTCCAAAATCAAATTTATAATCCATAGGTATTTCTGTTATCGCAACTATTTTTATTCCATTTCCAGAATGCATTGTGTCTGTTAGTGAATATAAAATAGTTCTTATTCTTCCAGATAATCTATTTTCATCTTTCATAAAGCTATTCATTCCACCATATATATCTTTTATTTTGCTAGCTTTATTCTTTTCAGTGTTTATTTCTTCCCCTTCTTTAACTTCTCCATAATTCCATATTCCATTTTGTGAAAGTATTATTAAACTTTTTATATCATATCCTAATGTATTTTTTATAGTTCCTTTAAGTTCCCCACTATTATAAGATAAATTTGCTTGAATATCTGGCAAAGTTTTATCTACATTATTTATTTTAAATGTCTTCATATTTAGGGCAGGTAAATCCTTATATTCATATGATGTATTACTACCATTATAAATAATTTTAGTTCTAAGCTTACTATTTTTACTTCCTTCATCATTACTTAAATAGTAATGTCCTTCATCACTAATAATCTCTAAGTTTCCTTCTTCAGGCTCTTTAACTAATAAATCTTTATTATATTTAGATGTTATTCCTACATATACTGTGTTATTATTAGTGCCATCTTTATCTTTTGTTAAAAAAGTAACTTGATTTAAAACTACATCTTTAACTCTTGTTTTAGTTCCCATTGCAAAAAACAAGACACAAAATAAAATGGCTGTTACAGGTATTGCTACCCATAAGTATTCTCTTTTATTTAGCTTTTTAAATACAAGATATAAAATAATTCCTACTAAAAGAACATATATTAAAAATACTATTGCTAGTGTTGAGGTTTTGTACATGTTTGTTGAAGGAATTTGATTTACAAGTTCTAATTTATTATAGTCATAATCATCAATTCCTGATATTGAAAACTTTTTATCAAAGTCATCACTTAATGCTTCTTTCCAATAATATTTTAATATTTCATCTGATGCTATATTAGAATTTCCAAAATCATAAGCTACAGCATATAAATTTCCAAGACCCATTTTCTTTTTATAAATAATAGGAGTTTCATCTTTTAATACTTCTGCTTCCCCTTGAAATTCTAAATCTGCTAAAGTATAGCCATTAGTGTCTTTAGTTCCTTTACTAGCTATATCAAAAAACTTTTTATTTATATTTCCTATTGTCTTTGAAGAATTTTCTCCTGTACCAATTATTAAAGTACCACCTTTATCTACCCAAGATTTTAAACTTGAATATTCATCTTCTGTAAGATTTGAAGTATTATAATTATTTATAACTATAACATCTAATGATTCAAGATTATTGCTATTTGAAATAATATCTTTATTTAAAGAAACATTTTTTACATCATCTGCTTGAAAACTTCTGTATGAATTAATTGTTTTTAAAATTTTATAGTTAATAGGTACTTGATAAACTCCATTTTCTTCACTTACATTTATATCCTTTAATAAATTTCCATTATAATCATCTGTTAAAATTCCCATAAAAATTGAATAATCATTAACTCTTCCACTTCCTATAGTTAATTTTTCTTGAGTTAAAATAGAGTCATCTTGATTAAAAAGTACCTTTAAAGATGAAATATCTCCTGAAAGATTTACTGGAATAGTTACTGTTCTTTTTTCATTTGCTGATAAGTTTACTTCTACTACATAGGAATCATAATATTCATAACTAATTTGAGTTCTTACCTCAACATTACCTTCTATATTACTTCCTGTTGTATTCTCTACTTCAACATTAATTGGTAAATTAACCCCCTTAAATTTTCCATCAATTCCATAAGTAACATTTAGTTTAACCTTTTCATCGGCTCTATATTCCTGAGGAATAAATGTAACTAAAAAAAACATTACAATAATTGAAGAAATAATCTTAAAAATTTTCATAAAGCTCCCCCTTTGTTTTACATAATATAGAAATTCATTATGATATTATATTATCATATTTTCCCTTAAATTTCTCTTTTTTTCCCTATTATTAAGGAAATATTAAAGTTTTCATAAGCTTTATTAAGGAAATGAAAAATTATTCTTTTTTTCTCCTTATAGCTTCATAATAATAGATATAATTTTCTATACAAAAAAGCCATTACACTAAAATTTTAGTGTAACAGCTTTTAATTATTCATATAGAAACTTATAAACTTTATAATATACCTCTATCTTATCTACATATTTCTTTGTTTCTTCAAAAGGTATGTAATCAAGATTTTTTCCATCTTTTGAATATTGTTCATTACTAAGCCAATCATTAACATTTCCTCTTCCTGCATTATAGGCAGAAAGCACTAATGTTTCATTATTGTTAAATTCCTTATTTAAGTTATTTAAATACCAGCAACCCATCATGATATTATATTCCTCATCATAGAGTTTGCTTTTATCATAATCTTCTAATCCCATCCATTTTGCAATATCTTCACCTGTTTCTTCTGTTATCTGCATAAGTCCTAAAGCATTTCTATTAGACTTTGCATTAGGATTAAAATTACTTTCTGCTTTCATAACTGATAATACAAAATATGGGTCTAAATTATATTCTTCTGCATATTTTGTTACATACTCTTCATATTTAATTGGGAAAGCGTATTTCTCAATTCCAAATCCTACTCCTAATATAATAATTACAAGTAAAATTAAAAAGGTTATAAGCCGTCTAAATTTCATCTTTTTCTCCTTTTACAACATGCTTTTAAAAAACTCTATAATTCCTTCAACCTGTTTTTGAGTATTTACCAACTCCCCACTATTATCAATAATAATATTTGCAAATTTCTTTTTCTCTTCAAGTTGCATTTGTGAATTAATTCTAGTATTTACATCTCCATTAGATAATCTATCTCTTGCTTTAACTCTTTGAATTTGTGTATTAGTGTCTGCATATACCAAAATAACATAATCCATATCTTTATGCAACCCATTTTCTATTAATGTTGGTGCATCTAAAACAATAATTTTTTCTCCATTTTCCTCATATCTTTTTAAAGCTTCATATATTTCCTTTTTTATATAAGGAATTATGATTTCTTCATATTTTATTCTCTCTTGAGGAAATCTAAATATATGATTTCCAAATTCTTTTCTTCTAAATTCTCCTCTCCAGTCAAAGTATGCATCTCCAAATTCAATTCTTATCTTTTGAAGTATTTCTGGATAAACCTGTAAAACATTTCTTGCAACTAAATCTGCATCTAAAACTTTAATTCCTGCTGCCATAATCATCTTAGATACAGTGCTTTTTCCTGTTCCAATACCACCAGTTAACCCTATCTTTATCAAAATAACTCCTCCTTACTTTGCCTCATACCAAGTAGAACCTTCATTTATATCTACTTCCATAGGGACCTTAAGCTTAACTGCATTTTCCATTTCTTCTTTTACTAAAGCTCTAACCTTTTCTTCTTCATTCTCCTTAACATTAAGTATAAGTTCATCATGAACTTGAAGTATAAGCTTACTTTCAAGCTTTTCTTTATTTAACCTATTATAAACCTTAACCATAGCAATTTTTATAATATCTGCTGCACTTCCTTGTATTGGTGCATTCATAGCTAATCTATCACCTAATGCCTTAACTATTTTATTTGAAGATTTTATTTCTGGTATAAATCTTCTTCTATTTAAAATTGTTAAAACATATCCATCCTCTTTTGCTTTTTCTACTGTTTCATTTAAATATGACTTTATATTAGGATATCTATCAAAATATATTGCCATATATTCTGCTGCTTCTTTTTTAGATATATTTAAATCTTGTGCTAAAGAAAAATCACTAATTCCATAAATAATACCAAAGTTAACAGCCTTTGCTCTGCTTCTCATAAGAGAAGTAACCTCTTCAAAAGGAGTATTAAATACCTCTGAGGCAGTTTTTCTATGAATATCACTATGATGTTTAAAAGCATTAATCATATTTTCATCATCTGCCATATGAGCAAGAACTCTAAGTTCAATTTGAGAATAGTCACAAGATAATATTATATCGCCCTTTTCCTTTGGAATAAATACTTTTCTTATCTCTCTTCCCATTTCATATTTTATAGGTATATTTTGAAGATTTGGCTCTGTACTTGATAATCTTCCTGTGGTTGTTACTGTTTGATTAAAGCTCGAATGTATAGCTCCATCTGAATCTATAACATTTTTTAATCCTTCAACATAAGTTGAGTTAAGCTTTGTTATTTGTCTATAGTAAATTACCTTTTCAATTATAGGATGTTTATCCTTAAGTTGCTCTAAAACCTCTGCATTAGTTGAATAACCTGTTTTTGTTTTCTTTATAACAGGAAGGTCAAGCTTTTCAAATAATATTTTTCCAAGTTGTTTTGGAGAGCTTATATTAAACTCTTCTTCTGCAAGCTCATAAATTTCTTTTTGTGTCTTATCTATTTCATTTGTAAATTTACATTGTAATTTATCTAGTATTGGTTCATCAACCTTAAATCCTTCTTTTTCCATTGCTGATAAAACATAAACTAAGGGAAGTTCTATTTCATAATAAAGTTTTTCCATATTATCTTTAATAATAAGGTCTTTAAGCTTTAAATATAAAGGTTTTATATAAAAAGCAAGATTTAAAAAATTATTTTCTTCAATATCTTCTAATAAATATCTTGATACAAGAGAGTTAAGAGCATACTTTCCTTTAGAAGAATCTAATATATATGCAGCTATTGCTGTATCAAACTCTAAAGCTTTAAGAACTATATTTTCTTTGCTTAATATTGTTATCAAAGCCTTTGAATCATGAATTACCTTTTTTATATTTTCATTTTCCATAAAGTCTTTTAATGCCTTTAAGGTTTCTTCTTTATTTTCTTTTATAATTTTTTCTATGCATATTTCCTTTGATACATTCTCTTCTCCTAGAAATATCTTATCTATTCTAATTTTAGAAAATGTTGAAGAATCCAAGACTGTATATGTAAAGAAAGCTTCATCTTTTATCTCTTGTAATGCTTTCTTTAGTCCTTCTAAGGTATTTATTGTCTCTGTATTTATTGAAGTTTCTTTTTTTTCTTCTTCTCCTATAATCTTATAAAGAAGTTTTTTCATTTCTAATTTAATAAGCTGCTCTTTTAAAGCTTCTTTATTAAAATTTTCATTGCTTCTTATTTCATCTAAATTTATATCTATTGGCACTTCTGTAATTATGGTAGCAAGCTTTTTAGAGAATAATGCCTGCTTGCTATATTCTTCTAAATTTTCTTTAAGCTTTTTCCCATTTACATTTTCTACATTTTTTAACACATCTTCTATTGAGCCATAGGTTTGAATAAGCTTAAATGCTGTTTTTTCCCCAATTCCAGGTACTCCTGGGATATTATCAGACTTATCTCCCATAAGCCCTTTTACATCTATAAATTGTTTTGGAGTTATTCCATATTCATCAATAAACGCTTGTTTATTATACTCTGCTGTTTCAGTTACTCCTTTTTTAGTTATTATTACATTTATATTATCTGAAGCAAGCTGAAGGGCATCTTTATCTCCTGTTACAATATAAACTTCAATCCATTCTTTTTCACAAAGATTAGCAACTGTTCCTATTATGTCATCTGCTTCAAACCCATCTATCTCATATATTTCAATTGCTAAATTTTTTAATATCTCTTTAATTATAGGAAACTGCATTGCAAGTTCTGCTGGCATTTTTTTTCTTCCAGCTTTATAATCAGAATATTCCTTATGTCTAAAAGTTGGAGCTTTTCTATCAAATGCTGCAACTATATAATCTGGCTTTATCTCTTCCTTCATCTTTAATAACATATTCATAAAGCCATAAATAGCATTTGTGCTTATTCCTTCACTATTTGTAAGAGGAGGAAGTGCATAAAATGCCCTATTCATAAGTGAATTTGAATCTAATATAAGTAATTTTTCCATAAAACTCTCCTTTATCTATTGAAAGTATAATATTATTGTATCACAAAAGTTAATAAATATATTCAATTCAGGAAATAATAATTTTTTAGGGAAGCAAATTTTCCTTTACTATATTCTTCAAATATTATATCCTTATATTTAACAAATATTCAAGGAGGTTTTAAATGATATTTATAATAATAGTATTAATATTATTAATTTTTCTTTATTATGAAAATAACAAAATTGATATATCAAATTATAAAATAACTTCAAATAAGATTAAAAATGAGGATTTAAAGATACTTCACTTATCTGACCTTCATTGTAAAAGCTTTGGTAAAAATCAAAAATATTTAATAAAAAAAATTAAAAACATAAATCCAGATATTATAGTATTTACTGGAGATTTGGTAGACCGTAAGTCTCCTAAAGAAAAATATATAAATTCTTTTACACTTTTAAAGGAGCTTTCAAAAACATTTCCAGTTTATTTCACCACAGGAAATCATGAATATAAAAGTCACTCCTTAGATGAAACTAAAAAAAATTTATCTTCTTTTGGAGTTCATGTTTTAATTAATAATTATGAAAAAATTTTTATAAAGGATACTGAGATTTTAATATTTGGTTTAGACGATGCTACTAACTTTAATGAAGGCTTTAATAAAGTTATAAATACATTAGAAAATATAAAAGATGTGCTTAATGATTCTCAATTAAATATTTTACTATCCCATAGACCAAATTTTTTTGAAAATCAATCCAATTATAACTTTGATTTAATATTTTCAGGTCATGCCCATGGCGGACAATTTAGAATACCCTTTACTCACCAAGGAATCCTTATGCCAGACCAAGGATTTTTTCCAAAGCTTACAGAAGGCATGCACAAAAACAAAAATTCAACCCTCATAATAAGCAGAGGACTTGGAAATAGCGGCTTCCCCTTTAGACTATTCAACCACCCAGAAATAGTAGTCTTAACCTTAAAAAGGCAAAATTAAAAAAGTGCTACACTGCCCACATTTTATAGTAATACTTTTAACACTTTATATTCTTCAAAGTATTGGCATTACTAATTTTGAAAGTCTAAAAATTTTATACCCTCATATATGTTAAAATAGCTATTACACCTCTTTAATGTAATAGCTACTTTTTTAGATTTTGTTTAATTAAAATTACTTGTTTATTAAAATATTAGTTTTCTTATTTTATGAAGGCGTGACTTGGAGCCCGTCGACGGAACGACTGAATAACATAAGAAAACTAATATTTTTGAACCAAGTTAACTTTATTATAACATTTCTTCTAATGTTTTTCTTACTGCTTTAATGAAGCCTTCGCTGTTTACTACTGTTGGATTTTCAAAAGTTGTAAGTATTGCTAGGTCTTTAGTCATTGTACCATCTTCAATTGTCTTTATAGATGCCTTTTCTAGTTTATCAGCAAATTCAACTAATTCTTTATTTCCATCAAGTTCTCCTCTCTTTCTAAGAGCTCCTGACCATGCAAATATAGTTGCCATTGAGTTTGTTGAAGTTTCTTCACCCTTAAGGTGCTTGTAGTAGTGTCTTTGAACTGTTCCATGTGCTGCTTCATATTCATAATTTCCTTCTGGAGAAACTAAGACAGAAGTCATCATTGCTAAAGAACCAAATGCAGTAGCAACCATGTCGCTCATAACATCTCCATCATAGTTTTTACAAGCCCAGATATATCCACCTTCAGATTTAACAACTCTAGCAACAGCATCATCAATTAAAGTATAGAAATATTCTATTCCTGCTTCTTTAAATTTATCTGCATATTCAGCATCAAAAATTTCTTGGAATACATCCTTAAAAGTATGGTCATATTTCTTTGATATAGTATCCTTTGTAGCAAACCATAAATCTTGCTTTGTATCTAAAGCAAAATTAAAACAGCTTCTTGCAAAACTTTCTATTGATGGAGTTAAGTTATGCATACCTAAAGCAACACCAGCACTCTTAAAATTATGTACAAGTTCTCTTATTTCTGTTCCATCTTCACCAGTAAATACTAATTCACATTTTCCTGGTCCTGGTACTTTCATTTCTACATCTCTATAAATATCTCCATAAGCATGTCTAGCTATTGTAATTGGTTTTTTCCAATTGCTTACACATGGTTTAATAGAATTTACTATTATAGGTGCTCTAAATACTGTTCCATCTAATATAGCTCTTATAGTTCCATTTGGACTTTTCCACATCTCTTTTAAGTTATATTCAGTCATTCTTGCTGCATTTGGAGTTATTGTAGCACATTTTACACCAACACCATATTTTTTTATAGCATTTGCAGAATCAATTGTTACTTGGTCATTTGTTTCATTTCTATATTCTAGACCTAAATCATAATACTCAGTATTTAACTCTATAAAAGGTTCTAGTAATTCCTCCTTTATCATCTTCCAAAGAATTCTTGTCATTTCATCTCCATCCATTTCAACTAATGGAGTGGTCATCTTAATTTTTTCCACTTGTGTTGCCCCCTTATATATAATTTTAAAATTATTATACAATAGAGTTTGCACATTATCAAATGTTAGACTTAAAGTAATCTATTTTTATTTTATTTAAAGCTTTACAATTTATTTTTTATATTTATTTTTCCCATAATCTTTATTATTTAAATTCACTATAAAAAAGTGGCTGCGCCACGCTCCCTTCGGGATATCAATTTTAAATTTTTTCTAAAAGCATAGGCATTTCATATATCCTATGCTTTTAAATTAACT
>CACZYK010000037.1 GCA_902785295.1 uncultured Clostridium sp. | reverse complement strand
TTCTACTTCCTTATGACATATACTGCATTGTAAAATATGTTTATGTTCTTCCTTTCTTATTCTATATGAAAATCTTCCATCATTTAAAGGAAACTTATCTACAATACCTTTTCCTTCAAATAATTCCATAGCTCTGTATACAGTACTTAAGTTAATATCTACCCCTATACTTTTACATTCTTCATAAATTGTATCTACTGTCAGGCTTTTTTCTGCCTTTGATAAAAAATCTAATATAGCTACTCTTCCCTTTGTAACCTTTATACCTTTACTTTTCAAAAAATTATTATAATTCATAAAATCACCTACAATAAAATCTAATTTTATTATAGCACATCATCAAAAGAATCCAAAAAAATCTGCATATTTAGAAATATATGATATTGTTTTTATATATCTACATATTAAAAATGCTATTACACACATAGTAAAAGTTATAATTCCAATAATTGATGAATTTAATAATAGTATGCTTATTTTTTCTATGTAATTAAATGCAGTAAAGCCTATAACTAAAGCATCTATACTAACTGACATTCCCAAAATAAAAATCATGCTAGGTTTTGTTAATACAGATTCTTTTTCCTCTTTCATGCCTTCTATAATCATAAATATTCCTACTATTCCTATGATTATTCCACCTAATATTTTAGGTATGTTTGCTATGTAGGTGTTAAAAAAATATCCCAAATATCCTCCTAGGAAAGTAAAAAGGAATTGAAAAAAAGCAAAAGATATAATATATAATAATTTTTGCTTTTTAATAACTGATGAATTTATTCCTATACCAAGGCTTACTCCAAAGGCATCCATTGCTAAAGCTAATCCTATTAAAATAATATCTAAAAAATTCATAACTTACTCCTTAAAATATAGCTATTTCTCTCCATGTTAATAATATAATTTATTTTAAAAATATTATTCATAAATTTTAAAAACTATTTTTCATTGTATAATTTACTATAATAATATATACTAAAAGTAAAACTTAATGTATGAGAAAGGGAGTTAGTTTTTATGCCTAATTGTATAATTGCACAATCTGGAGGTCCTACTTCAGTAATAAATTCAAGCGTAGTTGGATTAATTAAAGCAAATGATGATTTAAAACTTTATGACAAAGTATATGGAGGATTAAATGGAATTGAAGGTATATTAAATAAAAATATTATTGATTTATCTTGCATGTCTGATGAAGATAAAGAAATATTTAAGTACACCCCATCATCTGGACTTGGTTCTTGTAGATATAAAATGAAGCCTCTTTCAGAATCTACTGAAGAATATGATAGGCTTATTTCTATACTAAAAGAATTGGATGTTAAGTCTTTTTTTTATGTTGGTGGTAATGATTCAATGGATACCACTGCAAAGCTTGGTAAATATTCAAAAGAAAAAGGGTTGGATATAAATTTTATAGGAATACCAAAAACTATTGATAATGATTTAATGTTTACTGACCACACTCCTGGTTTTGGTAGTGCTGCAAAGTTTATATGTACTTCTGTCTTAGAAACTTATTTTGATTCTTCTGTTTATATAAACAACGGAATATTCATTCTTGAAACTATGGGAAGAGATACAGGATGGCTTGCTGCATCAACATGTACTTCAAGATATTTTGGCAAATCAGTACCTGATTTTATATATCTTCCTGAAGTTGCTTTTGATGAAAAGAAGTTTTTAGCTGATGTTGAAAAGAAATTTAAAGAGCAAAATCAAGTTTACATAGTTGTATCAGAAGGATTAAAAAATGCTGAAGGTAAATTCTTAACTGAGCTTAATTGTGTTTCTCAAGATAAATTTGGTCATGTTCAACTTGGTGGTGTTGGAGAATATTTAAGAGAATTAATATTGTCTGCTGGTATTACAAATAGAGTTAAAGCTTTAGAGCTTGGAATTCTTCAAAGATGTGCTATGCACTGTTCTTCTCAAGTTGATATTGATGAAGCTTTCATGGCTGGATATAAAGCTGTAAAGTTTGCTGCTGAAGGAAATAATGGCTGTATGGTAGCTTTAAATAGAACAAATGATTATCCATATGAAATAGAATATACTTTAGTTGAAGCTAATAAAGTTGCAAATCAAATTAAATATTTCCCATCTGAATGGATAAATGAAGAAGGAAATTATGTAAAGGAAGAAGCTATAAGATACTTTGAACCTCTTTTAGGAGGAGCACCAAATTTATATACTCATAAACACCTTCCAAAATATAAAGTATTTACAAAGTAAATTTATTTGGTTTAAGACAATATAATATATAAAATTTTAGAATGTAATGGGGTATCGTTTTGTGCGACACTCCCATTCATTCTTTTACCTAAATATTTTTGATATTTTTTCCACAGCCTCTAAAAAATAATCCACTTCTTCCTTAGTATTATATATTCCAAAGCTTACTCTTATCATTCCTGGCATTTTTACTCTTTCATCATAAATAAAATTAGTTGCTGTTTTTTCTGAAATATGCATAAGTCTTCTACAATAAGGGTGAGCACAAAACCATCCTTGTCTTACTGAAATTCCATAAATTTTTGCTAATTTTTCTGCTACCATTTGATGATATGCATATTCTATATTAAAAACTCCTATTCCTAATCTATCATCATAACTTTCTACATCACCATAATTAACTACTTTAGGAATAGCCTTTAATCCTTGAATTAGCCTATCTCTAAGCATAATCTCATTTGCATGAATATTGTCAAAGCCTATCTTATCTAAAGTCTTTAATGCCTCTACTATTGAAACTGCTCCAAAATAATTAGGTGTTCCTGCTTCGTCCTTTTCTGGTGGTGAAAGATACTCTATCCAATTATCCATAACTATATTAACAGTTCCACCACCTTCATCATCAGTTATTCCCTCTTCAAAATCCTTCTTTAAACCTATTATTGCTCCTCCTCCAAAAGGTGCATAAAGCTTATGACCTGAGAAAACTAAAAAATCTATAGAATCATTTCCATTTCCCCACATATCTACCCTCTTATGAGGAACAAGCTGTGCTCCATCAACTATTATTTTACTTTTATATTTATGAGTAATCTCAGCTATTTTATGAATATCATTTACATACCCTGTTACATTAGAAGCTCCTGTTACAGATACATATTTTATTTTACCATTACACTCTTTAAGTTTTTTTTCAAATTCATCTATTTTTAATCTTCCCTCTTCATCAACTTCAACATAATCTACATTAAAATTTTTTCTCCAAGGTAAATCATTTGAATGATGCTCCATCCTTGTTAAAAGTATTACATCATCTTTTTTCTTTGGCAAAATTCTAGCAAGCTTATTCATTCCATCAGTAGTATTATTGACATATATTACTGTATATTTATCTTGCTCCTTTATATTAAAAAAATTCATTAAATATTTTTTAGTCTCATGGTAAATATAAGTTGTCATTTCTGACTTATGCCCTGCACCTCTGCCAATAGAACCATAATACTCACTTAATTTAATTATTTTATCTATTACACTTTTAAATGGTGGAGTAGTTGCTGCGTTATCAAAATTTATTGCTCTTATATTTTTATTATCAAGAGTTTTTACTTTTGTATTGATTCCTATTAAAATTTTATTGTAATCTACTTTTTCATCGCACATATAATATCTCCTCCACTATATAATACATAAGATGTTATTTAAATGTTCCTTTCATATCTTTGTTCTATTACCACAAAAATATTCATATTCTTTTATGTAATATCTAATTGTTTTTATTTGGAGGTGTATAATGAAGCCCGATGAAAAATATATGATGGATTCCTTTAGACAACCTGATGATGAAATGAAATTTAAACCTTTTGACACTAAAAATTTTATTCCTAATTTCCAAGGCAATGTTATTCCAGTTATGATGTGGGGAAATTTAGTAATCAATCCTTCAAACATGTTGCCTTCTGAATTTAATCTTAATAATTGGTCTAATCCTACATTAACTAACAATTTTAATACTGAAAATACTTCTAATAATCCTATGTATTCTAAAGAAAAGTATAACTCTCAAAACTTAAGTATGGGCTATGAAGGTAATAATGTTTCTAATATGAATAATAATTCTAATATGAGCAATGCAAATGCAACAAATTATCCTGATGAAACTCAAAGTTCATATTTATATTCATACAATAAAGGAAATAACCCTCCTTCAAATCCAATGAACATAAATGATAGTGATAATGTAAATAATATTTTAAGAAATTTAAATTCTAGTATTGATGAAGATAAAGATTTAGCTAGAGCATGTCATGATGATAGAGTTAATAAAATTTATAACAACATTCTTAATGATTCTAACCTAATGTCTATATTCAAAGGATATGAAATTCCTAAGCCTATTATAAAGTTAATAATAATGAGAATAATAAAATTTACACTTAAATATTGTGAAAAAGGTAGGTGATTTTGATGCTTTTATTTAGAGAATCTCTTCCTAGCTTAAGTGGTTCTTTAAGACTTTTTCATGCAGCTGCTAATGCTCCCTCAATAGATGTATATAGCAATGGAAGTCTTATTTCTGAAAATCTTTCTTTTGGTATGATGACAAACTATATGGATTTTCCTGTTGGAAATTATGAAATTCAAGTTTATAACTCTGGTACTTATGATAATCCTCTTTATTCTGAAACTATTGAAATTATTCCAAATGAAATTGTTACACTAAATCTTATATTATTAGAAAGTACATTATCTATATTTAGCTTAAAAGATGCTTCAAGTAGTTCCTCTACTGGTCCTCTTTCATTCTTAAGGTTTATTAATTTATCCCCAAATGCTCCACTTTTAACCCTTTCTCTTCCTAATGATGAAAAGCTATTTAATTCTGTGGAATATTTAGAAACTACAGGCTACTACACTCTTTCCCCTGGTATATATAACTTTCTTCTTACTGCAAGTGAAGCCTCATTTGCTGAAAAATTTATTAATGATTTAAATTTACGCTCTAGTTCTTTTCATACAATATATGTTATAGGACTAATAGATAAGTTACAGCCTCCTTTTGGATACTACTTTGCTAATGATGGTAAAGATTAATAAAATATAAATTCAAAGGGATTATCACACATTTAATGTGGCAATCCCTAAAAAAGTTTTAATTATTATTTTGCTTTTCCGCCCTGCTAGCTCCAAGTCAACACAAAATAATAGAATAAAAAATTCCTTTTCCTTAGCTTGATACTTCATTGATATAAATAGTATAATTATAATTATGCACAATTGTTTCCAAAATATTATGGAGGATAAAAGATATGATTGTATTAAGTTGTAAAAATATAAGCAAAAGCTATGGAATAGATGAAATATTAAAAGATGTAACAGTTTCTGTTAATGAGGGAGATAAAGTTGGTATTATTGGTGCTAATGGTGAAGGTAAATCAACTTTGTTTAAGATACTTTCAAAGCAAATTCCTTATGATGATGGTGAGGTTTTTATTGATAAAAATAAAACCTTAGGATATCTTTCTCAACATCTTGACTTAGAATTTGATAATACTATATATGATGAAATGCTCACAGTTTTTTCTGATTTAATAGCCTTAGAAAATAAGCTTTCTGATTTAGAGATAAAAATGAATGAGCCATATAATGAAGAAAATGCAGAGTATCATAATAAAATTTTTAAAGATTACACTACTGCTCAAGAATTATACTCTCATAGAGGTGGTTATACATATAAAGGTGAAATAAGCAGAGTTCTTAAAGGTTTAGGATTTTTAGAAAATGATTTTGATAAGGAAATTTCTAAGCTAAGTGGAGGACAAAAAACAAGAGTTGCCTTATGTAAGCTTTTATTGCTTTCACCTGAAATTTTGTTATTGGATGAACCTACAAACCATTTAGACCTAGAAGCAATAGAATGGCTTGAAGAAAATCTAAAAAATTATAAAGGTACAGTGTTAATTGTATCCCATGATAGATTTTTCTTAGATGCTGTTACTAATAGAACCTTTCAAGTTATAAATGGTCATGTAAATTGTTATAATGCACCTTATACAAAATACTTAGAGCTTAGAAAAAAAGATTATGATGCTCAGCTTAAGGCATTTAATTTGCAACAAGCTGAAATTAAAAGACAAGAAGCTATAATAGAAAAGTTTAGGTCGTTTAATAGAGAAAAAAGTATTAAAGCTGCTGAAAGCAGACAAAAAGCTTTAGATAAGATGGAAAAGCTTGAGGCTCCAGATGCTGAAAAGGACGCTTCTAAAATAAGCTTTGAAGCTAATGTTAAAAGTGGATTTGATGTTTTACATATTGAAAACTTAAGTAAAAGCTTTGGAGATAAACACTTATTCTCTAACTTTTCTTTAGATTTAAAAAGAGGAGAAAAAATTGCACTTATTGGTGAAAATGGACGTGGAAAAACCACATTATTTAAAATAATAATGGATAAAATAAAGCCTGATAGTGGTGTTAAAGTTCTTGGAGCAAATGTTGAAGTTGGATATTATGACCAAGAGCAATCAAACCTTTCTTTAGATAAAACTATTTTAGATGAAGTATGGGATGATTTTCCTTATTTAACAACCTCAAAGCTTAGAACGGCTCTTGGTTCTTTCCTATTTACAAGTGATGATGTTTTTAAAACAATAGATAAACTCAGTGGGGGTGAAAAATGCAGGATAAATCTTTTAAAGCTTATGCTTTCAAAGCCTAACCTACTACTTTTAGACGAGCCTACAAACCACTTAGATATTCCTTCAAGAGAAGCCTTAGAAGAAGCAATTTTAAGCTATGATGGAACTTTAATAGTTATATCCCATGATAGATATTTCTTAAATAAGGTTATACATAAAATTATTGAACTTGAAGAAGAAGGTTCATCTGAATACTTAGGAAATTATAGTTATTATGTTGAAAAGAAGAAAAATCCTACAAGGTTTGAAGCTTATGAGGATTTAGCTAGTGGTAAAACTAAAACTCAAATTAAAGAAGAAAAGAAAAAGCAAAAAAATCTTCAAAAAGAAGAAAAAGCAAAACTTCAAAAAATAAAGAAAACTGAAGAAGATATTGCAAAATCTGAGGAAGCTTTAGAAAAGCTTCAAGAATCCCTTTGTTTAGAAGAAATTTATTCTAATCCTGAAGAAAGCATAAGGGTTAATAAAGAAATTAAAGAGCTTGAAGCACATATTGAAGAACTTTATGCAATATGGGAAGAAATAAGCGAATAATCTATTAAAAATTTTTAGGCTCCTTATTTATAAAGTTGCTTTGCTAATAACTTTATAACATAAGGAACCTTTATTTATTGTTTTTTTATACTTTAATCTTCTATATTTTTATAATTTACTTTGTTCCTGTGCTTCCAAAGCCTCCACGTTCTGCATTTCCAAAAGATTCTACCTCTTCAAATTCTATAGAAGGCATTACTTCCATTATTCTAAATTGACCAATTTTATCTCCTCTTCTTATCCAAGTTCCCTTCTTTCCTTCATATTCATCTTTTCCTTGAAGACAGTAAACTGGCATATGCCATTGGTCATTATCTCCTATGTATGTGTCATCTACTACTCCTACTGAATTTGTTTGAATTATACCCCATGTTTTAAACGTTGAACTTCTAGGAGCTAAATGTCCTTCCCATCCTTTAGGTAATTCTAATGCGAATCCTAATGGAATCATTGCTCTTTCATTAACTTCAACAAATATATCTTTATTTGAATATACATCTATCCAATTTCCTTTTTCTATTTTTTTTAGCTTAATAGCTCCTTCAAAATACTTAACTCTAATTTTCATGTGTTATATCTTCCTTTCAATACTAATTTACTTGTTTTATTATAACATAACTTTTTTTCTTTTAATGCTCATCTTAAATATAATTTAATATAAAAAAGATGTCCAATTATATATGTTTGACATCTTTTTTAATAATATTTATCTTATTTTATTTATATTATTTACAACATATATAACTGCCTCTGTATTATAATTATCTATTGTTACTTCATTCCAATTTATATATACTGGTTTCTTAAAATATCTCTTATCTATAAGCTCAATAATTCTATAGCTTCCCTTAGGAACATTAGAAAAAACAGCTCTACCATTTTCATCTGTTTCAATAGATTGTACTAATTGAGGAGAAATTCCATTTAGTTTATAAAGATTCATCTTTACTCCCTTTATCCTCTTTCCAAACTTATTTAAAAATGTAGCATATACAATAATATTTCCTGTTATTTTTCTTTCTTTTGGTTTTATCTTTTTAGGCTCTTCTTTAGGTATATTGCTCATATTATATATTTTTTCTAATTCCTTTTCACATATCCAACCATCATCACATTTATTTTCTATATTTTTATCTATGTGCTTATCATTTTTTTCAAGACATACTTTAGTTATTTCGTCCCCTATTTTAGCTTCACTAAAATGACTTTTCATCTCTTCTGCATTTATTTTGCTTTCTATACAGCCATTATCCTCCTCTCCAAATATAGGACTTTCTGCTCCACAGCTATAACTTTTAGCTACTCCATCAGCATAAGTTATATCAAAATTTACTATGATATCATCATCATTGCCACCTCTAAATGTATTGGCTTCCTTTTCTTTTAAATATTCCTTCATAAACTTTTCTATAATAGGGTCTTTTTCATTCATATTAGTACAATATACTCTTTTTTCATTTTCATTATCCACAAAAATACCTCCTTAGTTATCTTCTATTTATAAAATATGAATATTAAAAAAATATGTTCCTTTGCTCTGTTATGAATACTTTTAGTAGTTTTTTGGAACAATACTTTTATAAATTATTAGTTTGAATATTGGAGGTTGTTAATTTGAAAAATAAATATAGTTTTTTAATCAAGGTTATTTTTATGATAAGCATTATTACAATCATTCCTTTTAAAAATACATATTGTGAAAGTGAAAAAGTGATTTATTTAACCTTTGATGATGGACCTGGGGGAAAGGTTACTAAAGATGTTCTAGACATTTTAAAATCAGAAAATGTACCTGCTACATTCTTTCTTATAGGAAATCAAATTAAAGGGCAAGAAGATTTGGTAAAAAGAATTGATGAAGAAGGACATTCCATTGGTCTTCACAGTATGAGCCATGAAAAAGGAAATTTATACTCATCAGATAGCAATTTTTTAAAAGAAATGCTTGATTCTCAAAAGACAATTGAAGAAGTTATAGGAAGAAAAATTAATATTCTTCGTTTTCCCTTTGGAAGCAACAATAACACATATCATCTAAAAGAGAGTCTTGTGAATCTTCTTCATGAAAATAACCTTAAAATTTATGATTGGAATGTAGATAGCACAGATGGTGCAAATCCTTATGGAAACCCATGTAACATAGTAAAAAATGCAACCAAAAATAATGATAAAAATGAAGTCATATTACTAATGCATTGTGGATATATTAATAAAAATAGTGCAATTGCCTTGCCTGAAATAATAAAATATTATAAAGATAATGGATATACCTTTAAATCTATTGATGAAGATACTTCAGAAATGTTTCATTATATCAACAGCTAGCTACCCTAAAGGAATAGTGGTTTTACGCCCATGTTTATAAAGTAAAAAAAGCAGATTGAATATCTTGTTTTGCTCCTCTTCCTTTCTAGTTAAACAATATATTCAATCTACTTTAATAAAAAAATAAATTTAATTCATATTTAAATGAACTTGCTTTATAGCTTGATTTACTATATTAAATATTATTATTCCTATTATTACATTTACGCAAGCTGTTGGTAAGACTACTGTTAACAATCCTGTTGGAATTGCTTTCATTGGCATTCCTATAAAAATCATCATTGAAGTTAAGAAAACTATTCCACTTACAAAAGTTCCTACTACAAGTAACAATGCAGCTTGTATATTTTTATTTACTTTATTTCTTAAAGGTAATAGCATTAAATAAGCAACATTTGCAGTAATTACTTTATCTATTATATTAGGAGCTTGCCCTCCCACTGTTTTAGTAGTTATTGCTGTAAATATGCCAATTATTATTCCTGAAAATAATGCTGTTTTATAATCTGTATTTATCAAAATTATTATAAATAACATTGCTAAAGCAAAGTCTGGTTGAGCTACTCCAAATGTTGGTGATATAGTATGAAGCACTGCTCCTATAGCTATTAATATTGCATTTACTATCATTTTCTTTGTATTAAAACTTTTTTCCATTATTTATTTCCCCTTTTAAATTTATAATTATTCTATTTTATTTATTTTTATTGCCTTTCATTTCATTTTAAAATCATCCCCAAATTTATTTATGTGTAAATAAAAAACTCCATCCTATTATTAAACATAGGACGGAGATATCCGCGGTACCACCTAAATTGCATATAAAAATGCCTCTTTATCAAGTACAAATATACTTTATTTGCTATAACGTGCAACATACGGCTTAAACTACTCTCTTATGATTTCATCTTGCTCCTCCAAGGCCCATTCATCATTAGCTCATGCACTAAACTCGCACCATTTGTTTAGCTCTCTGGAACACTGCACCTGACTACTATCCCTTTTCAAAGGATTTACTTAACTTAATACTATTATATACAATTTTTTAATTTTGGTCAATATTTTTACTATTTTTCTGTATTTTTTTCATTATTTTTCTTATCGTTTATTAAACTTGCTACTAAAGCTGCTGCTGCTCCTAATAAAACTACCAACTTGCCTTTCTTTTTTAAACTCATAATAAACGCCTCCTAAAGCAATAATATAATTATATTATAATAATTAAGCTTGGCATATTCTAGTTTATTTTTTTATTTAAATTGATTAGTTTCTTTACAATATTTATAATCTGCTTCCTTTAATCTTCCTTTAAGAGCATCTTTATTTAAATCCATATCATCACATAACATATCTAAATTACTATAATTATCTCTCAATTTCATATTTATTATACTTACAAGCATATTAGGATCCATTGTCATTATATCCATAAATCTTACTCCTCATCATAATAATCTAAGAATGAATGCTTTTCATCACCCTTTTCCCATCCTAAAATAGAGTCCATAGCTACATTTTCAGCTGCTTTGAATATTGATTTATCTACATCTCTAAAGTTGGTTTTAAGATTCTTTATTAATTCTTTAATTTCATATCTTTTATTTCCAACCTTCTTTGCAGCTATCATACATGCACAATTTAAAGGCCATATTCCACTATAATTTATAAATCTTTTTATAGCTTCTTCTTCTATAAGATACATTGGTCTTATAAGCTCAAGACCTTCAAAGTTTTTTGCTTTAAGTTTTGGAAGCATTGTTTTAAAATTTCCTGCATATAAAACATTTAATAAAGTTGTTTCAATTACATCATTAAAATGATGACCTAAAGCTAACTTATTACATCCAAGCTCTTGTGCCTTTGCATATAAGGACCCTCTTCTCATTCTTGCACATAAATAGCATGGATAGTCCTTTGCCATTCTATCCACAACCTCAAATATTCCTGATTCATACACATGGGCTGGTATATTTAAATATTCAAGATTTTCCATATGAAGCTTTTTTATTTGGGGATGATATCCTGGGTCCATAGCTATAAATTCAAGTTCAAAATTAGTCTGACCATGTCTTTGAAGCTCTTGAAAAAGCTTAGCCATAAGAAGACTATCTTTCCCTCCTGAAATAGCTACTGCAATCTTATCTCCCTCTTCTATTAAATTATATTCTTTTATGGCCTTACAAAATTTAGACCATATTGGTTTTCTATATCTTTTTACTATACTTCTTTCTATTTCCTCAAGAGATTTTTTCTCCTCTGTAGGAATAATTCTTTCGCAGCCTTCACCTGCAATACCACTCATTACAACCACCTCATGAATGCTATTATATCATATAAAAGTTAAAGTTTTAATATATATTTCACTGTTTTATCTTCTAAGCTTAAGTTAAACAGAATAATACATTAATAAATTTATAGTTGCCTTAATATGTCATCAAAATTTTCAAATTTTAATCCTGCTGCCTCACAACAATCAGAAATAGCTTCTTCCATTTCCTTTAATGGAATATCATCAAAAGTTTTACAGTCAAAGCCTTGCTCTTGATAAGACTCACATATAGCTTTTTTTAAATCTTCTTCTGGTATTCCATCTTCCTTAAACATTGCTAAAAATATCTCTTTTGTTCTTTTTACTCTTTCAAGTACATTTAATTCACTACTCATTTTTTCCTCCTAGGCTTATTTTATACATTATATTTTATTACTTTTTTGCTTATTATTAAATATTTTTACATAATAAATTCACACTTTTTTCTTTTTAAACATAGTATAAATTAACTTTATAAAACCATGGAGGAAAAATTTATGAACAATAACTATGAAAACTATTATAGAATGAACAGAAGAAGAAATCGTACTTCTGACGATTGTACTAGTGAAGATGATAGAAGAAATGATTGCAGAAGAAGAAATCGTACTTCTGATGATTGTACTAGTGAAGATAATAGAAGAAGTGATTGCAGAAGAGAAGATAGGAGAAGAGAGGAACGCAGAAGAGAAGAGTTCAGAAGAAGTGATTGTAGAAGAGAGGACTGTAGAAATAATTCTGATGAAGAAAGAGAGCATGTCCACGAATTTCTAGGTAGCACAAAGTTTGCAGAACAAGGGCGTGACCGTCATAACCATAGATTTGCTGGAGTAACATGTGAAGCTATTAGATGTGGTAATTCACATGTTCATAAGCTTAGAACTAACACAACAGATGCTAGAAACCATCATCATGAAATATGTGATACTACTGGACCTGCTATTTATGTTGGATGTGGAAAACATGTTCATCTAGTAAAAGGAAGAACTACCCGTGAAGATGGACATGTTCATGAATATATTTTTGCAACTTTAATTGAAGACCCTACAGAATAGACCTAAAAAGGTATGAAATTATTGCTTTGCTTTTTCTAGCCTAACTAATGGCTCTAAGTCAATGTAAAGTATATAATTTTCTTAAAAAAATGCTGCATCTTCTTAAAAAGCTTGATGCAGCTACTTTTTTATTAAACTGATATCTATATCTACGCTCATTAATTGTTAAGTTTTTAATTCAATATTATCAAAATATGTCTTCCTTTATAATACTGCTAATTAACTAAATTCTAATAAATATTCTATCTCTTTTTTGCTTAAAAGCTTTCCTTTAAAATCTCCTAAATTATCTTCAGATAATACTGAAGAAATAATTCTGTTCTTTTCTTCTTTTAACTTCATCATATTTTCTTCTATTGTATCTTTTGAAATTATTTTAATTACTTCAATTTCATTTTTTTGACCTATTCTATGAGCTCTATCTGTTGCTTGATTTTCTACAGCAGGATTCCACCAAGGGTCAAAATGAATAACTCTTTCTGCAGAAGTTAAATTTAATCCTGTTCCACCTGCTTTTAATGAAATAAGAAATATTTTTATTTCTGAAGAATTATTAAATTTTTCACAAAGTTTAACTCTCTCTTCTGCTTTAGTTGAACCATCTAAATAATAATAATTTATATTTAATGTTTCAAGCTTCTTTTTTAATTTATCTAATACAGTAGTAAATTGTGAAAAAATTAAAGTCTTTTTATTTTCTTCTAATGAATTTTTTATTAAACTAAGTATAGCCTTAATTTTTCCACTTTCTCCATCATAGTTTTCATCAACTATTGATGGGTCTAAAGCTATTTGTCTTAGTCTTGTAATAAATGATAAGACTGATACAAAATTATTTTCTTCCTTAGCTTTCTTTTTAATTGAATCTAAATTTGATTTATAATATTTTTTCTGTTTTTCAGTCATTGAAACATAATATGTCCATTGATTTTTATCTGGAAGCTCTGTTAACACTTCCTTTTTTGTTCTTCTTAAAATAAATGGTTTTATAATAAGCTTTAAATATTTCAGTTCATCCTCTCCGCCTTTTCCTAGTTTCTCCTTAAATTCTTTTTCTGAAAATAAATATCCTGGCTTTAAAAAATCAAATATGCTCCATAGTTCCATTAAATTATTTTCTATCGGAGTTCCTGTTAGTGCAAATCTTGTTTCACTTTTTAGTGACTTAACATTCTTAGCAACTTGAGATTTTGGATTTTTTATATTTTGCCCTTCATCTATTATTAAATTGTCAAATATAATAGACTCATAATATTCTAAATCCATTCCTAAAGTATTATAAGAAGTTAAAACCACATCATATTTAGAAATATCTTTTAAAATACTTATTCTTTTTTGTTTATCTCCATGAATAAATGCTATTTTAAGAGAAGGTGCAAACTTTTTAAATTCTTCTAGCCAGTTATAAACTAAAGAGGTTTGAGTTATAACCATAGATTTTTCTCTTTTGTTAAGTAATAAAAAACTTATTGCCTGAATAGTTTTTCCAAGCCCCATTTCATCTGCTAAAATTCCAAAAAGCTTTTGTTTCTTTTTATTTTGCATCCACTCTAATCCCTTTAGTTGATAATCTTTAAGTACAGCATTTAATTCCTTAGGAGCTGACACAATTATTTTCTTTTTATGATTTTTTAATATATCTATAAAATTTATGTTTTCTTTTTCTTCTAAAAATAATTCCTCATAGCCATCAGGTATTAATACTTCTTTTCCATTAAATTTTATAAAACTTAAAAAGTTCATAAAGCTTTTCACTTTTTTATCCGAAAAATCTAAGAAGCTATAATTATTAAATCTATAAAAATTATCTCCACTTTTAAAGCTTTCTATACATTTCATAAATTCATTTTTGCTTATTCCTTCAAAATTTATTTTAAATAATAAATTATCCACAAAACTGCTAATATCCCCTTTAATATCACTTGATGATAAAAGCTTCAATCCACAAATATCCTCTGAAGCTTCTATTTTACAATATCTTTCTATTCCAGATTTTAAAAAGCTTAATAATTCCTCATCATCTCCTAAGAATAAATATTCTTCTCCTTTTTTAGTAAACTTATGAGAAAATAATATCTCTTCAATACTCTTTATTCTTTCAGATTTCATCAAGTATTCCTTAACCTTAAATTTACAAAATATATCTTTATCTCTTTTATAAAAGTTTAAAATTATTGAGCTTTTTTCTGCTAAAATATTTTTAACATCATCATTTATTGTTAATTCTCCTATAGAAGAGAGTAGCTTCACAAAATTTTCTATATGCTCTTCTTTAATATAAATATAGGATCTTTTCTTTAAGCTATTATAAATAGGAAAATAATATTTACACTGATTCATAGGAGGAGTATATATTTTTCTATCATATATAAATATTGTTCCATTATCATCTAAAGCCTTTGCACTATTTTTTAAGGTTTGAAGCTTTATTTTTTTATTTTCAATTTTTAAAGTAAATTTTAATGGAAGCTTTTTATATGTATCTTGTCCATCATATTCTATAGAATCAAGCTTTAAATGAATAGGAATTTCTTTAAACTTTAACAAAAACCATCTTAAATCATTTTTATTAATTATAAAATTAATTTTTCTTAAATTTTCTAAAAGTTCCATTTCCTCTTTGCTATAATCTGTATTTTTTAAAGAGTAAGCTCCTTTATCAGAAAAAACATTAAATTCTAGTTCTGAAATATTTGATATTTTTATCCTATTAAGCTTTTTTAAATATAAAAATATATTAAAATTATCACTATTATCAAAGCTCTTTTCAAGCATAAGTTCTATTTTTGCTTTTTCACTTTTAGAAGCATATTCATTAATTTTTAAATTCTTTGTTAGCTTTAAAACTGTAGCTACTATATGCATACATGAAAAATTTCCTCCAGAAAGTCTTGCTTCTTTGTTTATTTCACAATTACACTTTAACTGAACCTTACCATTTTTATTCAATCTTATATAAGTACTTATAAGACTTATTCCTTCTTGCACAACACCATATATTATAGTGTCTCCATTTAACTCTCTTATATCTATGCTTTTTACACTATTTTTTTCAAAAAGCTTTTCTCCATTTCTATAACTTAATGATGTTTTATTTTTAAGAACTATATTGTTTAGCAGTTTTACATCCAAAAAATCACCTCCTAATAATATATAAATACTTTTTTGATGTATATTTTTAAAATTACTTCATATAATATTAATGTAAAGGAAATTAAAACAAAATATCGCGGGATGGAGCAGTTGGCAGCTCGTTGGGCTCATAACCCAAAGGTCGTAGGTTCAAGTCCTGCTCCCGCAATCAAAATAAAAAACTGTAGATAACTTTATTATAATTCCCCCATTTTAAAGTTATCTGCAGTTTTTTAATTTTTAAATAATCATTTTTAATTACATATTATTTCATAAGCTCAATTGCTTTATTTACAACATTCTCAACAGTAAAGCCATATTGTTCAAATAGCTTATCTGCTCTTCCTGAAGCTCCAAATGTATCTAATGAAATAATATCTCCATCAAGTCCAATATATTTATGCCATCCAAAAGATGATAATGCTTCAACTGCTAATCTCTTTCTAACTGAATTTGGCATTACCTTTTCTTTATATTCTTCATCTTGTTCATCAAATAATTCAAAAGAAGGAATACTTATAACTCTTGCATCTATGCCCTTAGCTAACAATTCATCAGCGGCTTTATATACTAATTCCACTTCAGAACCTGATGCCATAAGAAGCATATCTGGAATTTCCTTTTTAGAATCTTTAATTATATATGCTCCCTTTAATGCTTCCTTTCCACTCTCTTTATATGAAGGAAGATTTTGTCTTGTTAATACTAATGAAGTTGGAGTAGTTCCATTAGTTAAGGCATAATACCATCCTGCTGCTGTTTCTTTTGAATCTGCTGGTCTAAATACAGTCATATTAGGCATACTTCTAAGAGCTACAAGTTGTTCTATTGGCTGATGAGTTGGACCATCTTCGCCTACCCCTATACTATCATGAGTTAATACATATGTAACTGGAAGCTTCATTAATGATGATAATCTCATAGCACCTTTCATATAATCGCTAAATACAAAGAAAGTAGCACAAAATACTTTTAATCCTCCATGAGCATACATTCCATTAGCTATTGCTGCCATAGCATGTTCTCTAACTCCAAAGTGCATATTAGAGCCTGCTCTATTTTCTGCTGAAAAATCACCTCTTCCATTCATATATGTCTTGTTAGATGGTGCTAAATCTGCTGAACCTCCTATAAGATTAGGAATTATTTTTGTTAATTTATTTATTATTGTTCCTGAAGAATTTCTTGTAGCCATAGGCTTATCTTCAAAATTCCAGAATTCATCACTATCAAGAGCTTCTTTATCTACCTCTCCACTAAACCATTTAATATACTCTTCTGCTAACTCTGGATATTCTTTTTTATATTCTTCAAATAGCTTGTTCCACTTTTCTTCCTCTTCAATTCCCTTTGAAATATATTTTTCCATATTTGAATATACTTCATCTGGAACATAAAATGCTGGTTCTAACTGCCAGTTTAAGTTTTCCTTTAATGCCTTTACATTTTCAGCTCCTAATGGCTCACCATGAGCTGAAGCTTTTCCTTGCTTTGCTGGACATCCAAATCCTATTTGATTTTTAACTATTATCATAGATGGTTTAGAAGTTTCTAATTTTGCATTTTCAATTGCTTCTGATATCTTATCTATATCATTTCCATCATCAACCTTAATCACTTGCCATCCGTAAGCTTCATATCTTTTAGCAACATCTTCTCTAAAGGATATATCAGTATTTCCTTCTATAGAAATGTTATTTGAATCATATAAAACAATTAATTTTCCAAGACCTAAAGTTCCAGCTAAAGATGAAGCCTCTCCTGAAATTCCCTCCATTAAACATCCATCACCAACTATAGCATAACTATAATGGTCTACTATATTATAATTAGGTCTATTGAATTTTTCTGAAAGATAAGCTTCTGCTATAGCCATCCCTACAGAATTACATATACCTTGTCCAAGAGGTCCTGTAGTTATTTCTACGCCTTTAGTGTGTCCATACTCTGGATGACCAGGTGTTAAGCTTCCTACTTGTCTAAAATTCTTAATATCATCCATAGTTATGCCATATCCAAATAGATGTAATAATGAATATTCTAGCATTGAACCATGACCTGCTGATAATATAAATCTATCTCTATTCTCCCAAGATGGATTTTTACCATTGTGCTTCATTTTACTCCATAATGTAAAAGCCATAGGAGCAGCTCCTAATGGTAATCCTGGGTGTCCTGATTGAGATTTTTCAATTGCATCAGCTGAAAGAATTCTTATAGCATTAATACATAAATTATCTAGTTCTTTACTCATATTTGTCCTCACTTTCATATTAATTTGGCATTTTTCTTAATTGTACCACATTATATATGATTATGTTAAATTTTATTATTGACATAATGTCAAAAAAGAGCTAGTTTGCAAACTAACTCTTAAAAATTTCATTAGTAATATCTTTCTCTCACCCTTTTAGTAAAACCATAGTCAATAATTACTGGTCTCCCACTAATTGTTCCCCAACTAGTTTTTTTATTTAAATCATTTAATAAAAGATTATACTTAATTTTTAATCTTTTTAATTCAGGTAACTCAAGAAATTCATTTTTACTTGTAACATTGAAATAATCCCATACATCTAAAATATCTTTTACCTTTCTAGCTCTTCTCATTATTATAAAGTCATAATTATTAGAAGCTTGTACAACTTTTGCTAATAAATTAGAATTATCATCTTCTGAAATCATATACTCTATTCTATTTTGCTCAACCCCAGCCATGTTTTTTGCTATTTTTACAACATAACCATTGTTTAAGTCAAAAACTTTTCTGCTAGAACCTTCGCCAAGATATTTATATGCTCCTCTTTTTACATTAAACATAATTGAATTATATGAAATAAGCATAATATCCCCTACTTCAATATAATTTACTAAAAGTAGCTAAACTACTTTTAATATACTACATTTTATTTAAATTATGCTTAATTTGTTCTTCTTTTAATAAATATATAAATAAATTGCAAACCAGTGCAAAATAGCTCCTCCTAAAACAAAAAAGTGCCATTTAAAATGGTCATATTTTTTATTTCTAGCAAAAGGAATCATTCCAATTGTATAAATGACCCCACCTATTAATATCATCCAAAATAAATTCATATTATTTCTAATAAAATCTGGTACAAACAAAATGCCCCCAACCCAGCCTATTATAAAATACAAAGAAAAATGTATCCAACTAAATCTTCCAGGGCCAAATATACATATTATTGTAATTCCTAAAATAATCAAAAACCAATCAATACAAAAAAGCACAATTCCTAAGGTATTTCCCCAATAAACAAGACACAAAGGAGCAAAAGTTCCTCCTATTAACAAATAAATAGAAGAATAATCAAACCTTCTCCACAACCTTTTTACCGTAGAACCACTTTTAAAAGCATGATAAAGACAACTCATTAACATAAGAAAAAATAAACTTATTCCATAAAAACAAGATGCCATTACCTTAAGACCTGTATCTGATTCAATCAAAAGTAACACCATTCCTGCTATTGCAAGAAGTGCTCCTATTCCATGAGTTACAAGTTAGCTTTGGAGGCTCATTTAACTCTTGAATTTTCTTTTTTCTCTCTTCCCTTTCTTGTTTTTTCTCTAAATTCTCTTTCATAACAAAAATCCTCCCTCTTAATTATACCATAAGAAAATATAAGATTATTTCTTATTTTTAGACTTTAAAGTTCTAAATAATTAAAAAGAATATTTTTTTATGAAAAATTTTTAAATGTTTGTTTTAAATGACTTATAGATTTTTTCTATAACTGGGTCTAATTCCTTTTTTCTATCTAATGGATAATCTATTGAAAAGCCTACTGCCTTTTCTTTATCTCCTATTGCATATATATAACATATACTTCCACTCTCTTGTTCTGTCAACACAAAATAATTATCTGAAACATGGTCATATTTAATCAATCCATGAAAATGCATTTTTTCATGACCATGATATCCTAATGCACCTACTTTTTCAATAGATAACAAATTAAATGTTATATCTCCATCAGTTGTAGATGCTATAGTTTTATAAATTCCTTCATCATTTTTACTTTCTAAATTCCACGAAGCTGGATAATCAACAGAAAACCCCAATTCTTTATTAACATATGTCTTATATTGAGTATCTTCATTAAATTTTTCTTCACAATAAGATTGATTTGTAAATTCTATATTTTCTATAGTAAATCCTGAAAAAATACTTGAAGAATTAAGTTTTGCTTTTGCTTTAAAATCTCCATAGCTTAATATTTCACCTGAGTTATATCTTTTAATTCCTGTATTTCCTTTTATTATTGCACTATCTTCATCTATTTGTTTTATGCTTTCTATGTTAGTATATGTTTCTTGAATTCCTCTCTTTCTTGCTGAAAAATAATAATTACCATTTTCATAATAACTTGATATACTACTTTTATATAAATTATTTTCATTAATACTACTTCCTATGGCTGATAAAAGAATATCATCTGCCTCTTCTTTAGATAAAAAATAGTAATGTCCACTTCCATCACTTTTATTTGGTATTAATTCATCATAAACTAATAATTGTAATAAATCGAGTTTTTCTTGGTCAGTTGTAGGAAATTCATTTTCATTTAATCTACTTAAATTATATAAATCATAAATTAAACCTTCTAACATGGTCTTATCTTCAACTTGATTTAATATTTCTTTTTCTTCAAATTTAGGTTCTTCTTCATTAACTTCTTCTTGTTTAGTCTCATCTTGATTTTCTTCTTTTTCTGCTAAAGCTGTTTCTGTATCTACCTGTTCAACTTTTTTATCACCCTTATTTAACACTGTCTTATTTTCCTGTAAATTGTTAATAAAAACTACTAAAAAAGCTAATACAACAGCTATTATAATAGTTATTAATAAAGCCTTTACTATATTTAAAAATATATTTTCTTCTTTTTCTATTTTTTCTTCTTCACAATCTTCATTAATAAGTTTTTTTCCACACTTTACACAAAATTTACTATCTTTATCATTTTCTTGTCCACAATTTAAACATTTTTTTCTTTCTTCGCACATAAATTTTCTCCTTAATTTTTATTCTTATGGTGTCCATGTAACTATAATACTGATTACTGTATTATCTTTCATAACTATTTTTTTTACTCCTGCATACCACATAACAGAGTTATCAAAAAAAGAACTGTTAAAAAAAGTTTCAAAATCAATTTTATAGTTTTGCCAATTCAGTCCATTATTTGTTATATATGTACAACTTTTAAATTTTTCTGATGGTATATCTCTTAAAGAAAACTCTTTAAAGTTTGAATCTACAATAATTTCTACATCTTTTGATACTTTATATATACTATCAACTTTAATCTTATCACGAACATATTTATCATTTTCTGTTTCTTGACTATTGTCTTTTTTAGCTTCAATTTCTGATTCTGGATACCAATAAACTTCAATCTGATGTCCTTTTAAATAATATTCTCCATCATTATCTTTATATATAGAACTTACCATATAATATGGAGCATTATCATATTCTTCTTTTGTTAACAGCAATTGTTGATTTTTTTTATTTTGCTCCTCTTCATAACTAGCTTTTGCTTGGTTTATTTTTTCATTTAAGGCTTGTCCTTTACTTTCATTTAGTTTTTTCACTTCTTCTGCTATTGTATATGCATTAGAAAAATCATTATTTGCTATAAAATTTTCTACTTTTTTAGAATTTATATCTATAATTTTTTCTTTGCATTCTAATATTTTTTCATCTGCTGCTTTTTTTATACTTTCTACATTAGAACTTATTTCTTCAAACTTTTTAATAGCTTCAGAATAAAGTTCTTCTTTCATTTTCTCTTCTCCGTCTTCAAAAAGTTCCTGTTGTTTTATACATTCTTCTACTTTTGCTTTTTTCTCTTCTATTTCCTTAGTAGATTTTAATTCTTCTGCTTTTCTCAAAACATTACTTGCTTTCTCATATTCTTGATTTGCAATATATTTTGAATATCTTTCTAAACATTCACTATATTCTTTTTGAGTTTTATACTCATTTACTTTTATAAAAGCAAATATTCCTCCTATAACAAAAAGACTCATTATTATAATAGTTATAATAATACCCTTATGCCTCTTATTTATAGGATTACCACAATTTTTGCAAAAATTATCACTATCATTATTTTCTGTCCCACATTTTTTGCATTTTTTCATAAAAAATTCCCTCCAATTAAATTTTATTGAAACTTTACATATATTAAGATACTTTAAATTTAATTTAGGTTTATATAAAACAAAAATTTTTTATTGCAAATTAAAAAGCACTACTTAAAAGTTAGTGCTTTGCTTTTAAAAAATAATCTGTTTATTTGTACATTAAAATTAAAAATAGAGAAAAAAGAACCCATACACCCAAGATTAACCTGCTTTATACTCTTAAATATTCAAATAAAAATCCAATAGCCCTAAAACATATAAAAACTCAAAGAGAAAGTGATTCACACAAAATCAGAAATTTTGGTTCTCTACTTTTGTTCTAGAGAAAGTCTAGTGTTACCAGCACTAGGCTTTTTTTATATATTTATTATATCAAATTTTCATTAAAAATAAACAACTTTTTTTATTTTGTTAGATATACTATATTATTTTTAATGTCCAATCTTCACAGTTCCATATTTCATTTACAACATCTTTATAGAATTCTGGTTCGTGAGAAACTAGAAGTATTGAGCCTTTGTATTCTTTTAGTGCTCTTTTTAGTTCGTCTTTTGCATCTTGGTCTAGGTGGTTTGTTGGTTCGTCTAGTACTAGAATATTGGTTTCTCTGTTAAGAATTTTACATAGTCTTACTTTGGCAGCTTCTCCTCCTGATAGAACCATTATCTTAGATTCTAGTTGTTTTGTTGTTAACCCACATTTTGCAAGGGCTGCTCTTATTTGATATTGGGTAAATGAAGGAAATTCTTCCCACACTTCTTCTATACAAGTATTTGTGTTTCCACTTCTATCTTCTTGTTCAAAGTAGCCAATTTCTTGGTAATCTCCTCTATGTACTTCTCCGCTTAGTGGCTCTATTATTCCTAAAAGGCTTTTTAGTAGTGTTGATTTTCCTAGTCCATTTGCTCCTACTAAAGCAATTTTTTGTCCTCTTTCCATATAAAGATTTAGTGGTTTTGTTAATGGACTATCATATCCTATTACTAAATCCTTTGTTTCAAAAATTATCTTTCCAGCTGCTCTTGCTGTTTTAAATGTAAATTCTGGCTTTGGTTTTTCTTGCATAAGTTCTATTTTTTCCATTTTATCTAGCTTTTTTTGTCTAGACTTTGCCATATTTGCAGTTGCAACATTTGCTTTCTTTCTTGCTACGAAATCTTCAAGTTTTGCTATTTCTTTTTGTTGCTTTTCATAAGCTTGTTCTAATCTTTTCTTGTTTTCTTCATATACTCTCTTAAATTCGTAGTAATCTCCAACATATCTTGTAAGTTTTCTCTCTTCAACATGGTATATTAAATTAACTACAGAATTTAAAAATGGAATATCATGTGATATTAATATAAAAGCATTTTCATAACTATTTAAATATCTTTTTAGCCATTCTATATGTTCTTCATCTAGATAGTTAGTAGGCTCGTCTAGTAAAAGAATATCTGGATTTTGAAGAAGTAGTTTTCCTAAAAGTATTTTTGTTCTTTGTCCACCTGATAAATCATCTACATCTCTATCTAATCCTAAATCTAAAAGTCCTAAGCCTTTTGCAACTTCTTCAACCTTAGGGTCTATTACATAAAATCCATTATTGTCTAAAAGGTCTTGTATAACTGCTGTTCTATCAAGCATTTTTTCTAATTCCTCAGGAGTACAATCCCCCATTTTTTCATAAAGACTATTCATTTCAGCTTCTAAATCAAATAAATATTTAAAAGCATCTCTTAGGGCATCTCTAATGGTTTGACCTTTTGTAAGTACAGCATGTTGGTCCATATATCCAACTCTTACGTTATTAGACCAAATAACTTCTCCTTCATCAGGCATTAAATGTCCTGTTACAATATTCATAAAAGTAGACTTTCCTTCTCCATTAGCACCTATAAGTCCAACATGCTCACCTTTTAAAAGCCTAAAGGATACATCCTCAAATATAGCTCTATCTCCAAATCCATGATTTATATTTTTAACTTGTAATACGCTCATTTGTCCTCCAAATTTTAATAATCATATTCATCATTTACATTTTCAAAAACTTTTATTTTTAAAGTATTATTATCTTTTACCTTCTTATAAGAACATAAAAATTCATTAAGTTCACTATCATTTAAATCTACTTTTTTGCTACTTTCAATAATAACATAGTTTTTCTAACTTCTTCATAATTAGGAGTAATATTTGATATGCTTATTCCTGCATTTTTTAACTGCTCCTCTAAATTTGAAGGGTCAAATCCATATCTTTCCATAAGCTTTTTTTGTATATTAAAAAATTTATCTTGAGATATATTATTTTCCTCCATATAAGCATACATCTTCTTAGTAAAATCAGCCATAGTAATTCTACCCTCAGCCATATCATAATATAAGCTATACATATAATTTTCTAACTTATCAACATCTTTTTCATTAGCCTTATTCTTTATCTCATTAAAATCAATAATTCTATCATCCATTTAGCTTTCATCTCCTTTTTTTAATATTATATATTATGCTTTTCATAAAGTTCAATAATATTAATCAAGTTTATTGAAATATTAAATTCCTTATTTTATAAAGCAGTAACACTTAGAGCCTGTCGACCAGAACAACTGAATAAAATAAGTAGCTAACTATTTTTTAATTTTCTAATATATTAATCTGTTTATTAAAATATTTAGTTTCTTATTTTATGAAGCAGTGACTTGGAGCCTGTCGACCGGAACAGCTGAATAACATAAGAAACTAAATATTTTTGAAACTTGCTAATTATATTAACCTAGTTTATTAAAATATTTAGCTCATTATTTTATGAAGCAGCGACTTGGAGCCTGTCGACGGAGCAGCTGAATAACATAAGGAGCTAAATATTTTTGAAACTTGCTAATATTGTAAAAATTATTCTTCGCTGCTTTCTACGCCAATTTCTGTCCATGCTTCGTCATAAACTTTCTTTACATCCTTTGGTAAGTCTTTGTAAAGTTCACATCTATCCATTATTTCCTTTGGCATATATGCATTTGGATTGTTTTTTATACTATCATCTTGTTCTTCCATAGCTTCTTTATTTGGAGTTGTATATCCTATTTCATCTGCTATTCTTAAAGCACTTTCTTTATCACTTACAAAGTTTATAAACTTTTCTGCTCCCTCTACATTTTTTGCAGACTTAGGAATACATAGGCTATCTATCCAAAAGTTTGCTCCTTCCTTTGGAACAACATATTCTAAATTATCATATTCATCTTGAAGATTCAACCCTTCTCCAGACCATATCATATTAACAACTGTTTCTCCACTTGCTATACTTTCTGTTCCATAGTCACTACCATAAATAGTGCCTAGTTTCTTTTGACTTAAAAGAAGATTTTTAGCCTCTTCTATTTCATCTTTATTTTCACTATTTAAAGAATAGCCAAGCTTTTTAAGTGCTACTCCAATAGTATCTCTATAAGTATTAAACATAAATATTTGGTTCTTATATTTTTCGTTCCACAAGATATCCCAACTATCAACTTTTTCAGTTACAACATCTATTGATAAATTAAGATACTCTTCACTCATTTGATTTATATTAGGTATATTTTCTTTATTTAGTTCTTGAACTAAATCCTCATTTATCATTCTTTCCATTAAATTATCTGAAACTAATATTACATCATAATTTGCAGCTCCAGTTTTGATTTTGTTATACATTGTTTCCATATCATCAAAAGTATCTACATTTACCTTTATATCATATTTTTCTTGAAATTCCTTTAATGTTTCATCATCAATATTTTCACCATAGTTAAGAAAATTTACTACCTTCTTTGAGCTATTACATCCTGTAAATAAACAAGCAATAATAACAATAGAAAGTATTATACTAATCTTCTTTATTAACTTTTTCATCTACGCTCTCCTTTTCTAATTCTTGACTTTTTATAAATTCAACTTCACATTTTGCAAATTCTTCAAAAGCTTTAATGAATTTAAATACATGAGTTATATTGTGGCATGTTGATAAAAATAATGTTTCAAATTGAGAAGGTGGTATATTTATACCACTTTTAATCATATGCATAAAATATCTCTTAAATCTTTCTTCATCACATTTTTTAACATCTTCAAAGGTTCTTACTTTTCCTTCTGTAAAGAATATTGTCATCATTCCACCATATCTATTTATTGATATTGGTATATTATATTTTTCACTTACCTTATATAATCCTTCTTCAAGCTTCTTTCCAATATGTTCTATATGATTATAATATTCTTCATGCTCTTTAAGTTGCTTTAAAGTTGCAAGTCCAGCTGCCATAACTATAGGATTTCCTGACATTGTTCCTGCTTGATATACCCCACCAAGAGGTGAAAGCTTTTCCATTATTTCTCTCTTTCCTCCATAAGCACCACAAGGAAGTCCTCCTCCCATTATCTTAGCATATGTAACTAAATCTGGTGAAACATCAAAAAGACTTTGTGCTCCAGTAAAGGATACTCTAAATCCTGACATTACTTCATCAAAAATTAAGACAGAATTATATCCATTACATAATTTTCTTAATCTTTTCATAAACTTATCTTCAGCCTTTATTGTACCCATGTTTCCAGCTACTGGCTCAATTATAACTGCTGCAATATCTTTTCCATATTCTTTAAATAATTTTACAAGTTGTTCTTCATCATTATAAACACCTATTAAAGTGTTTTTTATGCTATCTTCTGGAACTCCTAAAGAGCCTGGAATACCATCTGTTAAAACTCCAGAACCTGCCTCAACTAAAAATCCATCAAAATGTCCATGATAGCAACCTGCAAATTTAACTATTTTGTCTCTCCCTGTATATCCTCTTGCAAGCTTTACAGCACTCATAGTAGCTTCTGTTCCTGAGTTAACCATTCTTATCATTTCAACATTTGGCATATTTTCGCATAAAAATCTGCTCATTTCAAGTTCTAAAAAAGTTGGTGCTCCAAAAGCTAAAGCTTTTTCTGAAGTTTCTTTTATAGCTTCAACAACTTTTTCATTGCAATGTCCTAGTAATAATGGGCCCCAAGCTAAAACAAAATCTATATATTCTTTTCCTTCTTCATCTACTATAATAGCCCCTTTTCCAGACTTAATAATAGGTGGTGTCATGTCCATTCCTCTATAACTTCTTACTGGACTATTAACTCCTCCTGGCATATATTTTTTACTTTCATTAAAAATTATTTCATTTTCTTTCATATGTATTCATCTATCCTTTTAAAATTCTTCCTGCATAAATTGCATAATATGTTATTATTATATCAGCACCTGCTCTTTTTATTGAAGTAAGCATTTCCATAACAACTCTTTCTTCATCAATTAAATTTTGTTTTGAAGCTGCTTTTATCATTGCATACTCTCCACTAACACTATAAGCACAAACAGGAACTACAGTTTTATCTTTAACCTCTCTTATTATATCAAGATAAGATAAAGCAGGTTTTACCATAACTATATCTGCACCTTCTTGTATATCCATTTCAACTTCTTTTAATGCTTCCCTTCTATTTGCAGGGTCCATTTGATAGGTTTTTCTATCTCCAAATTTAGGAGCAGAATTAGCAGCCTCTCTAAAAGGACCATAAAATGCTGAGCAATACTTTGCAGAATAGCTCATTATAGGTATATTTTTAAACCCAGCCTTATCTAATGCTTCTCTTATAAAGCCTACTCTTCCATCCATCATATCAGATGGTGCAATCATATCTGAGCCTGCCTTTGCATGTGATACTGAAATCTTTGCTAAATACTCTAATGTTTTATCATTATCTACATAATCTCCATCTAATATACCACAATGACCATGGTCTGTATATTCACACATACAAACATCTGTTATAACATACATATTTTTATCTATTTCTTTTATTTTTCTTATAGCTCTTTGAACAATTCCGTCATCATTATAAGCTTCAGAGCCACAAGAGTCTTTATGATTTGGTATTCCAAACAAAAGAACTCCTCTAACTCCTGCCTCTTTAACTTCATTTATAATTTCCTCAAGCATATCTACAGAATAATGATAACAATCTGGAAGAGAGCTTATTTCTCTTTTTATATTCTCCCCTTCAACAACAAAAATAGGATAAATAAAATCCTTATGTGAAAGCTCTGTTTCCCTTACTAAATCTCTAATGCTTTCGTTAAATCTTAATCTTCTGCTTCTATTAAGCATTTATTACACTTCCCTTTTTCTCATTTCAATAATTTCTTTTAAAAATCCTTCTTCTGAATGTTCATTACATACTAATGCATTTATTCCATTATCAAGTAGTGCATTACTTGTTTGAGGCCCTATTGCTATACATTTTTTCTTTTTTATTTTTTCTAATCCTACCATTTGAATCATATTTCTAACAGTACTTGGACTTGTAAATAAGACTATATCTACATCATCAAATGCTCTAATATTTGTTATTGTTCCTGGCACAGTATCATAAATATTAACCCTATCTACTAATACATTAGCATCCTCTAGCTGTTCTTTTAGAGTATTTTTACTTTTAGCAGAACAAGGAATTAAGACCACGTCATCTGGAGAAAGATGATGCTTTATTGCTTTAAAAAGTCCTTCTGCCATAAACTCCTTTGCCATTGTAAAAGGCTGTATTCCTCTTGCCTCTAAAGCACTTTTAGTTGCTTTTCCAACTACAGAAATCTTAGCATTAATTCTTCTTATATCATACTTTTCTTTTATTAAATAATCAAAAAATATATTAACTGCATTAACTGAAGTAAACAATATATGATTATAATCTTCAAGCTTACTTAAATATTTTTTTAATTTTTCTGAAGTATCTTCTATCTTTATTGAATTTATCTCTAAAACATCAGCTCCCATTTCAGTAAGCTTCTTTTTTAAATTTGATGACTGATTTTTAGCTCTAGTTATGCATATATTAGTTCCAAACAAAGGCTTATTCTCATACCATGATAATTCTTTATTTAAAGTTACTACCTTTCCAATAACTATGATACATGGAGATTTAAGCTTTGCTCTTAACACCCTTTCTTCTATATTTTCTAATGTTCCTAATACCTTTTTTTGCTTAGAAGTTGTTCCCTTCATAACAACTGCTGTTGGTGTATTTATATCTTTTCCATTTTCAACTAACTCTCTTACTATTTTACCTAAGTTTGATAAACCCATCATAAATACAAGAGTTCCTTCTTCCCTTGCTAATGCCTTAAAATTAACTTTACTTTCCTTTGCAGACATTCCTGTAACAATATGAAAGCTTTGAGCCATTCCCCTGTGAGTTATTGGAATTCCTGCATAATTTAATACTGCAACTGGAGAGGTAACGCCAGATATAACTTCAAAATCTATATCTAACTCTCTTAAAGCTAATACCTCTTCCCCTCCTCTTCCAAAAACATAAGGGTCTCCACCTTTTATTCTTCCAACAACCTTGCCTTTTTTAGCAAACTTTATAAGATTATTATTTATCTCTTCTTGACTTTGATAATGTGCACCTGGTTCTTTTCCACAATAATATATTTCGCAATCTGGTCTTAAATAATTTAAAATATTGTTTGAAACAAGCCTATCATATAATACAACATCACACTTTTTTAATGCTTCAACAGCTTTTAAGGTTAATAATTCTTCATCCCCTGGTCCTGTTCCTATAATATAAACTTTTCCCATTAAAATCACCTGCCATTATTTATTATCTTTTTTGCTAACTCCCTACCAAGTTCAATATTATCTTCTTTATTTCCATATATATCTTTCTTTACTATTTTACCATTAATTTGATAAACTCCCAATAGATATATGTGTTTTCCTTCTATTTTGGTAAAGCTTCCAATAAGACTATGACAATCTCCATTAAGAGCCCTCATAAAACTTCTTTCTGCTTCTACCTCTATTCTTGTTTCTTCATTATCAATCTTTTTAAAGTATTCTCTATTTATACCATCTTTTAAACACTCAACCCCAAGCGCTCCTTGCCCTATCGCTGGAAGAAATATTTCTGGATTAAAATAATCTGTTACTAAATCCTCCAGTCCTAGTCTTTTTAATCCTGCTGCTGCTAATATTATACCATCTAACTTTTCATTATTCATTTTTTCAAGTCTTGTTTGAACGTTACCCCTTATAGATACAATTTCTAAATCACTTCTAATTTCTTTTAAAAGAGCCTTTCTTCTTATACTACTAGTTCCTATTTTAGCACCTTTTCTAAGCTCCTTAAAAGGTATTCCTTCTCTTGATATAAAAACATCTCTTACATCTTCTCTCTCTGGAATTGCTGTGATTTCAAATTTATCTCCAAGTTGAAAAGGAACATCTTTCATGCTGTGTACTGCTGCATCTGCCTTTTTTTCTAAAAGGGTATATTCTATATCTTTTGTAAAAACTCCCTTTCCACCTATTTTATCTAAGGTTACATCAAGCCTTCTATCCCCTTCTGTAACTACCAATAACTTTTTTAAAGACAAACACTCTTCTTTTTCTTTTACAAGCTCCATTACTCTTTCTGTCTGTATTTGAGCAAGCTTGCTTTTTCTTGTTGCTATAATTAGCTCTTTCAACCGTTTCACCTCTTTAAGTTAGATTCTTTATGTATAATATTTCAACTAATGTGCTTTTTTTCATATCATCACACCTTTTCTCAACATATACCTTTATTTTTATTAAAAACCCTTATAAATATTATGTGCTTTAAATATTAAATAATATATAGATGTATTAAAAAACTTTAACAAAATATATTACTCTCTATTCTTCGCCAAGCTCCTCGAATGCTCTACGGCTAGAGGTGACACCTACCCCTTCTCCTCGCTATGTTTACGCAAGTTTCTTTTTATTTATATATCCACTTAAGTTTATTATTTTGGGTATAGTTAATAAACT
>CACZYK010000036.1 GCA_902785295.1 uncultured Clostridium sp. | reverse complement strand
CTTTAACCCATCAAGGCAATACGATATATTACGCTTTGATGGGTTAATTTTATCATCATAAATTTTAAATTTCTATACATCAATTTTTTTACGCTTACATGATAATGAAAAAAATAATACAATTAAAAAAATGTTTGCAATAGCTGAAAAAGACACTAAATTATCAGATACTATTAGAAATCAATTAAGAAAAACAGCAGCAGCTCTAAAGTATTTTATTAAAAATAGTGAAGAACTTTCTATGAGTTTAATAGATAAATCTAACACAGAAGATAGATTTGTAGCAATACCTATTATTAGTCCATTTATACTTGATATATTAAAAGAATATAATGAGGAAATGGAAGAAAAAACTTTAAAAGATATTTTAAAAATTTATGTAAAAAGTTATTATGAAATAGGTAGTGTTTTGCCAATTACAAATGAGTATAGAGATGTTCCTTTTATAACCTTTAAAAGTTGTTCTTTATTAGATATTAGAAAAAAGATGTTTAATGATAAATATATGTTTTGTTCAAGTGAAATAAACTTGCTTAATTTGATATTGATAGATTAACTATAAATTTAATTACAATTGTAACAAAACTTATTGTTATATAAAAAAATAAATTAAAATTTAAGGAGGGAGAGGGTAAGGTGTTATCATATAAAAAAGCCACAATAGATGATTTGGAATGTTTTAAGAGCTGCAAATAAGTTAGACAAATCTGTTGATATGACAGTAATTAAAGAACAATCATATGATTATTACAAAAAAGCATTATCTAATAAAACACATATAGCCTATTTAGTATTTGATGGAGAAAAATTTGTTGGAGCTGGGGGAATTAGCTTTTTTAGAGTTATGCCAACATTTAATAATCCAAGTGGCAACAAGGCATATATTATGAATATGTATACAAGCCCTTGTTATAGACGAAAAGGAATTGCATATAAAACGCTAGATTTACTTGTGTTATCAGCAAAAGAAAGAGGAATTTCTTCCATATCTCTTGAAGCTACAGAAATGGGTCGTCCATTATATAAAAAATATGGATTCATAAAAATGAATGATGAAATGGAACTTCCTATAAAATAAATAGGAAAAGAAATAAATATTGTATTCAATGATTGGAACTTTTTTTAAAAAAGAAGCCCATATTGCAATTGCAAATGATAATAAAAATTTAAAATCATTAAGTTGATGATATTGAGCGATGGGCGCTTATTTTTGTGCGTGTAGATTGACAAAATACACCTATTTAGTTTATAATAATAAAATAACTTATCTAGGTGTTGCAATAGAGGAATATAATGAACTAAGAAGAAATTAGTATAATCTTATTGAATTTTGTATTAAGAAAAAAGGGTGGATGTTATAAAAGAATTTTAGAGGAAAGTATATGATTTGGCATATTAAATATTGTCATCAAATAAAGGGGGAAATGAAAAATGTCAGATGAAAGAGTTATTCGACAAGCTGATTTGAATCAAATTGCTAATAATTTGGGTGCAGTTCATGAAGATTTAAGAACAATTAACTCGAGGGTAGGAAAAGTAAATGATAATGTTAAGGTAGTATATGACGAAATAGGAAGCCTTGCAAGAGAGTTTCACGAATTTGTAAATATACAACAGAAAGCTAATAGGTTGGGACAAGCAGAGACTCGTCTTGTAAAAATTAGACAGGAAATTGAAAAGAAGTATGGACATTATGATATTGTGCGTAGAACAACTACGGGTATCTTGCAGGCAGATGATCTAGGAATTGTAAAAAAAGATACTATTAGTAATGCTACAGAGGAATTAATGCTTTCTACTCCAGGATATTGGCTAGCTCCATGTTTGGTGGCATTGGCTGCATGGATAAATGATCAACCAGAATTAGCAGACAAGGCATTAAGAGAAGGTATTAAAAGAAATGATGAGAAGACTTCGCTATTCTTTGCATTGATTTGTCGACGTGCAAATCGTAAAAATGCATGTTTAAAGTGGACTCAAAGATATTTAGCAAATCAGGATGAAGAGAATCTAGATAGAAAAACAGTTATTGTCTTAGACGCATTTGCTAGTGGATTATTGGGAGCTGATTCGGAAGGTGTAATTTCTAAACAGATGAATGCATGGCTTCAGCATTTGGAGGAAAAGCCTGGTTTTACAGAGAAACAGACAAAGCAATGGTCTGCTGCTATTAATCTAAAAAGAAAACCAATTTCTATGTCTTCATATACTTATTTGCGTAAGTATAGTAAAACTTGGGAACAGTTACAAGATATTATGGAAGGTGCTCATCTGCATGCTGAAATGTTGGATTATTTAACCAATATTTTTGAACAAGAAGCTTCAACAGCATCTGTTAAAGAGCAACTAGATGATATATTAGATAGCCTTGTTACAGATTTTGATGATGAGGAAATACCACTTCGTAAACAAGAAAAATTTGAGCAGTTTGTAGTTGACTTTAGTGGGGACGAAAAACGTGCTCAGCAAAATATGTCCATTGAGCAGTCGGCTTTTGATACACATAAGGATTTTACACAACTATTGACAGATGCTGCAATGAAACCAGAAACTTCTCATTCAAGTGTATCTACACAAAAATTTGCATTTGCATTGTCAAAGGATTGGGTGACAAATGCGTATAATGATATCGTAGCACAAAATAGAATGAAAATTCCAAATGAAATAGAGATTAATGTGGATACCTTCAATGATAAAACAACAGATGGTGAAAATGAAACTGAGTTAATTAATAAATTTAACAATCTTGTTGAGTCTGAAAAACAATCAGCTCTATCTCAGTGTGTGTTAAGTGGATATGAAAAATTCTGCTTGTATGGGGGTGGTGCTATTGCAGTAATAGGACTTCTTATGTTTGCTACAGGCAGTTCTTTTCTTGGATTGATTGCTTTGATTGCAGGTGTTGGAATGGTGATTAATCATTTTTCAAAGAAGAATAAAGTGGAAATAACTCGTCAAAATATAGAGCGACAATTTGCTGAGAAAAGAAAAAATGGTGAACAGATTATTCGTGCAACATTAGCAGAAGTTGTTGATTTTAGAATTGAGTTTGCAGAAAAAGATGGCGAAAGCCAGAAAGTTGTTGATTTCCTTGAGCAAATCACACCAGAACAGTATGTTAGAAAATTAGCAGATTCAAACAGAAGAATTAAGATGTAAGGGGGATTACTATGGATGCAAAATCAAAAGCAAATTTTATAAATTCTGTTGCAAGTAGGCAAAAAATACCATGTCCTGTTTGTAACGAACTTAATGAATTTGATTCAAGATATTGTTATATGTGCGGAGCACAGTTGATAAATGAAAGTGCTAATTCAATGAATAATGAGGTGGTTTTGCAAAAATTTACCACAACATTAAAAAATATTGCAAAAACATATGAGACAGAGATTAAATCTGAATCTAATATAAATAGTGCCGAAAAGAAAGATAATACATCAACTGCGTTTGAACCAATTAAAGAACCACAGATGGTAAATGATAATATTGAGGAAAAACGCAGTATCAAAAATACTGCATCGAAAGCTTCTAAACCAGCATTTGATGTGTTTTCAGTAGCTACGACAGAAGAGCCTGAAGAAGTTAGTGTATTTGCACAGGGATTGCCTTCTTGGGATCTTGTTCCACCACAAATAGTCGTTAGGAGGAAAAAGAAATAATGATTGAAGCACCACATACATATTCTGAATGGGTAAATGTTTTGACAATTTTTAAGAATAAAACAAATGACGAAGATGTGTTACGCGCTATGAAAGCAGGAACAATTGAGTGGCAATCAGGTGTGGCAGAACGTTTTTCTCAAAAATTGATTGATTCTGTTAATGCCAGAATGAATGCTGCATCTGATAAATTTCAATTAGAACTCTCACGTGCATACGGTTCGGAGGGAGCAATTGTTCAAGCAATTCTTGCTTTGCGTAAAGAAATGGCTTTTTTAAGTAAAGCGATAGATTTAGCTGTACTTCCTGAAAAGGATAGACAATATTATGTAAATTTGGTTTTTGAACAAGCTAATAGCATGCAAAAATCTTTAGAAGATTCTGCTAAAAATGATAGAAGTGGAAAACTTTCTAGTATTATAAGAAATCATAAAGTTAATTCATTTTAGGGAGGTATGGAAATGAGTGACATTGCAAAGAGCAAAGAATTATTAAAAAGATATTCCATTGCAAGAATACCATTTATTGCCATAAATACAATAGAACCTGGAAGAACTCTTGCTATGCTAAAGGAAATATCTGAAGAGTTACAGCTACCTATAAATGTACATACTCTTACAAAAGGTGTATATGAATTAGCGACAGATAAAAATATGAGTGAAGATAAGTCTGTGTACGGAGCTATTGATTTCATGACAGAAAAGATGAAACGTGTGCAATATCAAACAATTGTGCTTACAGAAGTACCTGATTTGAGCACGGAAAATTCCGATTCTAAACAGATATTAGCATTGGTAAATCTTGCTAATGAGTCTGGTGGAGTTGTTATTGTTTTCACAAATTCACCAGTTTGGAACCAGTTACAGAGACAGGGGATGAGAATTAAGATTGATCTTCCAAATGAAGATGAAATGTATTCAATAATTAAGGAATACATTGATGATTATAGAAACGAAATACCAATTGAGTGGGATAATACTGATATAAGAGAGGCAGCAGCAACGTTAAATGGTGTTACTCGTATAGAAGCTGAAAATGTTATAGCGGCCCTAATTGCTAACAAATGTATTCGAAAATCAGATATGGACGAAGTACGATTTGCAAAAGATAGATTATTTTCTGATATATCAGGACTTGAAAAAATTGATGTAGATGATAGCGTAAAAGATGTTGGAGGTTTGGAAGGATTAAGAAGATGGCTTGATGAGAAGAAAGAATTGCTTACTCCAGAAAAAAAAGATGAGTTAAGAGCTAAAGGATTACAACCACCTCGAGGAATATTGCTTGTTGGTGTTCCAGGTTGTGGAAAATCACTTTCTGCAAAATCAATATCTGCAAATTGGAAATTGCCATTATATCGTTTGGATTTTGCGACAGTTCAGGGAAGCTATGTAGGACAATCAGAGCAACAATTAAAGGATGCCTTGACAACGGCAGAAAATGTTTCTCCATGTGTGCTATGGATTGATGAAATCGAGAAAGGTTTGTCTGGAGCTACAGGTGGTAGTGGTGATGGCGGAGTTTCAACTAGAATGGTTGGACAGTTTTTATTTTGGATGCAGGAATGTAAAAAACAAGTTTTTGTTGTTGCGACAGCAAATGATGTTTCCATGTTGCCATCAGAATTGTTAAGAAGGGGACGTTTCGATGAACTGTTTTTTGTCGACTTGCCAACAGCTGATGAAAGAAGAGATATATTATCACTATATATGAGAAAGTATTTGAATTTGAACTTTGCTGGTGAATTTGCAGATAAAATAGTTCAAATTAGTGATGGATTTACGGGAGCAGATTTAGAATCTACAGTAAGAGATTTAGCCTACAGGTCAATAGCGAACAATAGTTTTGTATTAAATGAAGAAAATATCGTTACTGCATTTAATAATGTTGTGCCATTATCGCAAACCAGTCCAGAAAAAATAGAAGCAATAAGAACTTGGGGAAAAGAACGAGCAGTACCAGCCTCTGGAAAACCTATTGGAGGAGAAGAACTTACTCAAAAGAAGAGTGGTCCAAAAACAAGAAAAGTTCTCGTGTAAGATAAGGAGGAAAAAATATGCCTAGACCAATGTTAAGAACACCACAAAATCAAACACAGACAAATGATATTTTAAGTACAACATATAATAATCAACAAAATAATCAAAAAAAACAACAAATGGATAAGATGATGCTTGATAGATTACTTCGTAAGAGTAGATCTAAGGAATACATGAATGCATTACATAAACTGGATGCGGGAGGACATGTTCATAATCAAAACAAAGTAAATGAAATAATTAATACAATAAAGAAGGAGTTTCCAGAAGTAGAGTTAAGCGGTATTTTACTTGGGTATGTTGCTATTTGTTATTTGGGCAAACCATATGAGGTACATACCTTAGATATAACTGGGGGGATTATTGAGCATTACAAAGCAGGACATACTTTGCCGGGGGGACTCGAAAAAGCACGTAGTATTGCTATGAGAGGTGGATATGATTTTATTGAAGTATATGTTGATTGTTGCAGAGCAATTAGTCCTAATGGGTCAGTTTCAGTAATTTCTTGCTAATTATTGAAAATTTAGAAATTGCATTTGATGGAAGATATCAAATCGAGGAATTATTTGATATATTGGAAGAAGTCATCCAAGATTTTGAGGCACAGATGGGATTAAGGATGGCTGGAAGATTGACGGAAGTGGTGCATAGACTTGCTCGCCATTTGAATAAAATATTCTCCGGGATTTCTGGAACAGTTGCATTAACTCCTATTCCTGTTTCTGATATTTATGTTTTACTCATTATACAAGCATTGTTGGTTTCTTTAATTACATCATTAAGTAGACGAGATATTTCTTTAGATACCGCAAAAGAGTTTATCTTTAGTATGGGTGGTATAGCAGGGGCAGGATATGGCTTTAGATTAGTAGCTCAACAAGGTACAAAATTATTAAATATGCTTTGCCCGGAATCTGGTTCAGTAGTTAGTGCAGGGGTCGCAACTTTAGGTACATCTGCGATTGGAAAGGTTGCAATTGCATACTATATAGATGGTGTTTCAATTGAAACTGAAAAAAAGAAGTTTGAAAAAGTAAAAAAATGTAAGCGTAAAAAATTTCTGCCTAGTTAATTAGTCTTTAACTTGCTAAAATTACAGATATAAATTTTTAAAAAAGGATCAAATAAGATTTCAGATGATTTAAAAATAAAAGCAGAGCATTAGATAAAACACAATATTAAACTTTAACCCATCAAGGCAATACGATATATTATGCTTTGATGGGTTAATTTTATCATCATAAATTTAGAATTTCTATGCATCAATTTTTTGACGCTTACTTTGTAAGTATTAACGATTGAGGATGTAAAATAAGTGTTTTGGTAGTATAATTAAATCTGATAATATATTTTTGAGTGGAGGTGCTTAACATGGCAGTACCAAAAGTAGATGAACAATATATAGCAGAGGAAGAAAAGTTCGAATTAACAATTACAGCAGAAAGTATTACATCAACAGACGATTCTTTTACTATGGATAATATTAGTGCAGGGGATAATTTTAAACCCTTAGATGCTTCATTCATAAAAGCTGATGGCACAGAGATTAAACGTCAATACGCAAAGGGAGAAAGAAGAAACTCAAATCAAACTCTGCCTCGCATTGCATTTCAAGTATTCGAAGAGCAGATTTCTGCAATGCCCGTGGAGGAAAAAGAAAATTTTCCTATCTGTCAATATACACTTAAAGGTGAGATTTATCGTGGCATCTATTATAGTGTTGAGGAATTTAAGGCTCACAGAAATACAATAGAGTATATGACTTATACTTATGATAATGGACGACAATTTGTTATTTATTGTTGGAATATATTCTCAACATTGATATTTGTACAGGAATGCTTGAAAAGATTTGGACATCCTGGGGATAAGTTTAAGCTGGTTTATCGTGAAAAAGATGAAAAAGAAAATGTTGAAGTAATACCAGAAAAGATAGAGGAACAGAAAGCAGAATTTAATGGATATCTGAATTCTTATTCTACAATGCTTGTGGAATCAAAAAATATCATTTTCAGAGGTGCACCGGGAACAGGAAAGACATATCTTGCAAAAGAGATAGCAACCGATATTATCAGCGATGGTTATTTTGATGATTATACAATGCTTTCTGATGAGCAAAAGCAACAGATAGAGTTTGTGCAGTTCCATCCAAGCTATGACTACTCAGATTTTGTAGAAGGTCTCCGTCCAAAGTCAAATGAAGATGGCTCTATGGGATTTGAATTGCAGGATGGCATATTTAAGAAATTTGTTGATAAGGCTAGAAGAAATTATGAAAATTCAAAGAAGACTACTGAAGTGATTGCTAATGAACTCTCTGTTCAGGATGCAATGATGGAGTTTTTTGGGAGCATTGAGTTAGGAAAAGACACTTTCCAAACTATCAATGGTAATACTTTTACAATTACAGAGATAGATGATAAACACATTTATATTTCAATTCCAGAAAATGCAACAGTAAAGACGCTGACATTAAATATGGATGAAATTAAGAAAATGCTTGAATCAGATAAGAAATTTACTCGCATAAAAGATATTACATCATTTTTTGGAAAGACATTTGCAACACAGGGATATTCTTACGATTTTGTTATCTACAATGAGATTCAGAAGAAGAAAAAGGCTTCTGCAATAGCAGTAAAACAGGAAGAATTAAAGAAGTATGTATTTATCATTGATGAGATTAATCGTGGAGAAATCTCTAAGATATTTGGAGAACTGTTTTTTGCGATAGATCCTGGATATCGTGGAGTAGCAGGAGAGGTGTCCACACAGTATGCAAATCTCCATGCGGATGCGAGTGAAAAATTCTATATTCCTGAAAATGTTTATATTATTGGTACAATGAATGATATCGACAGATCAGTAGATAGCTTTGATTTTGCTATGAGACGCAGATTTAGATTCGTGGAACTTCGAGCAGATAAACGTCTTGAGATGTTGGCTAATCTTAACAATGAAGAAAAAGAGGAAGAGGCCATCAAGAGAATGTCTGCACTTAATACTGAGATTGCAAATACAGAAGGACTAAATGAAAATTATCAGATTGGTGCCTCTTATTTCTTGAAATTAAAGACGATAGATTTTGAACAGTTATGGACGGATTATCTGCAACCATTGTTACAGGGATACATCAACGGTATGTACGATGAGGAAGGTATCATGGAGAGGTTCAAGAAAGCCTATGGATACCAGACAACTGATGGAGTTGATATTGATGAGTCGAATTAAGATAAAAGACAACTCGAGAAGCCCAAAGGAATCTCTAGCTGGTATTTCACGTTTGATAAGTAAAATAGCAGATAAGACCTTGGAACAGTTAGAAAATGAGGGGATATTTGTATTCCCTAAAATTCTTAGAGATGCCGATGACATTACTAAAGAACAGATGGTTTTACAGAGCGTGAACAACTATTATCTGTCAAGCAATGTAATGGGATTCATGGGTCTTGGTGATGAAAAACTAATCATCGAATCAAGATTTAGTGGAAAAGGACATGATTTTCTATTTCAGTATTTGCTAGAGCAGGTCTTTGATGTTCCAAGCATTGTGGACTTGGAGACTGATGCCAATCATGAAGAACGTATTTTCAATCTGCTTGTGTTTATCTTTCCACATTATCTAAAGAGTGCTATGCGTAAAGGTGTCTTTAAGACCTATGTGAGAAAAACATACAATGATAGCAATGTGAAAGGAACGATTGATATCGCAAGACATATAGCCAAGAACACTCCGTTTGTTGGAAATGTGGCATATTCTCAAAGAGAGTATTCCTTAGACAATGACTTGATGGAGTTAATCCGTCATACGGTAGAGTTTATTAAATATAAGCCTTATGGACATAAGATACTCGCACAGGTTAAGGATGAAGTAACAAATGTTATATCAGCTACACCAAATTATGAGGTGTGCAACAGGCAGAAGGTAATCAATGCAAACAAAGCAAATGTGATAAGACATGCCTTTTATCGTGAATATCGTGAATTGCAGAATTTGTGCCTACTTATCTTGCAGCACCAGAAACACCAGATTGGTATGGGTAGCAGAAAGATATACGGCTTGTTGTTTGATGGAGCATGGCTTTGGGAAGAGTATATGAATTCCCTTGTGGATGAGATATTTTACCATCCAATGAATAAGGCTGCAAAAGGTTCGCAACGATTGTTTGATCATAACCGTGGATTGATTTACCCGGACTTTATTAGCAGAGATGTAGATACTAGAGTGATTGCAGATGCAAAGTACAAGCCAATCAATAACATTGGCAATAAGGATTATCTACAAGTGCTTGCATATATGTTTCGTTTTGATGCTAGAAAGGGATACTATTTTTATCCAGAAGCAGGAGAAGAGGAGGACGCTGTTCTTTGGCTGAATCGTGGATCTACATATGAAAAGAACGTGGAGGCAAGAGATGATATTTGTATCATCAAGCATGGTTTTCGAATTCCTACGGGTCTTACAGAGTATGGAACTTTTGTGGAGCAGATGAGAGAGAGCGAAAGAAAATTCTTAGCTGAGATTGAGAAATCTAAACATTTGCATACTATTTAACGATGCACCCCCTAGACAAAAGTTGAACCCCCTCTTGGTCAAAATGGCAGTAGTCTGCACCACACCTAACTGACTACGATTTTACTACTACATATGGAAGTGATTTGCTCTGAATTGCCTTATTTTGCAAAAAAGTGTAGTTTTAAAGAAGAAAAATATTATGACTGGAAATGCTGATAAAACCTTGCAAAACTCGGCATTTCACAGCATTTTGAGATAGGAGAAATTTATGATTAGAATTTTATTTGTCTGCCATGGCAATATATGTAGGTCGCCAATGGCAGAGTTTATATTTAAAGATATGATAAAGAAGATGGGAATAGAAAAAGATTTTTTTGTGCAATCTTCAGCTACATCAACAGAAGAAATATGGGGTGATAAAGGTAATCCAGTTTATCCTCCAGCTAAGAAAAAGTTAGCAGAGCATAATATAAGTTGTGATGGAAAAAGAGCTGTTCAACTTAAAAAAGAAGATTATGATAAATATGATTACATAATAGGAATGGAACAGGTTAATGTAAGAAATATTTTAAAAATAGTAAAGGAAGATAAGGAAAATAAAGTATTTAGGCTTATGGACTTTACAGATAATAAAAAAGATATTCAAGACCCTTGGTATAGTGGAAATTTTGATATAACTTATGATGAAATTTATGAAGGATGCAAAGGGCTTTTAAGATATTTAGGATTTTTATAAATTTTAAAAGAAAAAAAGAAGGTATTATGATGCAGATTATTTTGATTGGATAGAAGCATACTTGTATTATATGGATTCTTATTTCAAAAATGTAGATGGGGGTAACACCTATGTTATGCTTGTTCCTGATGGTAGAAAAATGTAACAGTATTTCAAAGGAAGTATGATATTAATATGGATTACTATTTGAGAGAGAAAAATGTATTCTATTATAGAAAAAGTGTGGACTGATTAATTTAATAAGGAAGGAGTGAAACATATGGAGTTTAGAAATTATAGAGAAGAAGATTATGATGCAGTTTGCGATTTTTTGATTGAGCTGAATAAAAGTAACAGGAATCATATTAACTGGAATTGGGGTAGATTTGAGTGGATGTATGAACATCCTGAATTTGATAAAAGTGCAAAGACTTCAATTGGTCTTTGGATATGTAAAGGAAAGGTTGTAGGTGTAGCAATTTATGATATGTATTTTGGTGAAGCTTTTTGTGGAGCATTACCAGAATATGATTTTTTATATCCTGAAATTTTGGAGTATGCATACAAAGAATTAAAAGATGACTCAGGGCTTGGAATTGCAATTTGTGATAATAATTTAAGAGAAATAGAAATAGCTAAAAAATGTGGTTTTGTCTTAGCTAATCAAACAGAAACTATTATGAAAATAGACTTAATAAAGTCTTTTTCATCAGTTTTACCAGATGAACTAAAATATAATGAGTTGGATCCAGCAGAAGAGCCTTATGATTTTCAGTGGCTTTTATGGCAGGGATTTGATCATGGTGAAGATAAAACAGAATTTGAGGCAAAAGAGAAAATTTGTCCACAAATTCGTAAACATTTCAATAAATATTTAAGTGTAACAGCAGTAAATAAAGTAGGAGAAAAAGTTGCCTATTGTTGTCTTTGGTATAACGACAAAACAGATTATGCATATGTTGAACCTGTTTGTACAATTCCTTTGTATAGAGGAAAAGGCGTAGCTAAAGCTGTGGTTTATGAGGCACTTTCTAGAGCAAAAACACTTGGAGCAAAGCAAGCATATGTAATTTCAGAGATGGATTTTTATGAAAAGCTTGGCTTTGAAAAGGATTTACACTTTTCATTTTACTGGAAGGAGTAATCTTTCTAGTTAATTAAAGCTGGACTTAGGTTCTGCAATGAAATAGCAGGATTTAAGTTACAGCTTTTTTTTGATATCAGAAATCATAAAAGTTATAGATAGATTGTAAATATTAGGAAGTGATTATTGTGGCAAAAGATAGAGAAATAGTTTGTAAATATTATGCTTCTTTAGGAGTGTGTGAAAAGGGAAGGGAAGCAAGTCATAGGGGATATTGTCAAAGATGTGATAAATATATTCCAAGGGCATATGTAAAGACTGTAAATAAGAAGAAGAGAAAAATAGAAAAAATTAGGGAAAAGGAATGGTATTAAGTGAAAATAATAGAAGGAAAGTTTAATAAGGCAAAGATTTTTACAGATGTTGTAGAAGAAATGGCATTAAAGCAGGAGAAAAGTAGAGAAAAAGCTATTGCTAAAATTATTTTTGAGGCAATAGCTTTTTTTACTCACAAGCTTATCAATAGAATTTAAACGCTTTTTTGTACACAATGGAAAAGAAATTCTTTGTACTTACTTTTATTTTAGTAGCCAATCTATTGCATTAAGTTGTTTTATTCCATTATGAGAAGTTGGAGGATCATCATCTAGTGTAAGTAAGTATTTTGGGTTGTGGTCTGAAATGCTATTTAAAGGATATAATTCTCTTTCTAATGTTTTTTCATCATGAACAGTTAAAGCAACTTGATAATATTCTATTCCTTCATCATTAATAGCTATAAAATCAACTTCTGTTGAACTTACTTTCCCAATATATATTTCATATCCACGTCTTAATAATTCTAAATAAATAATATTTTCTAGTATGTGTCCCATATCAACTTTTTTTGTACCTAATAAATAGTATCTTAATCCTATATCCACAACATAATATTTCTCACCAGTTTTTAAATATTGTTTACCTTTTATATCATAGCGTCTAACTTTATAAAGAATATAGCTATCTACCAATGCAGAAAGATAGTTTTCTACTGTTGGAGAGGTTATCTTTCTTCCATCAGAGGTCATTGTGTCTGCAATCTTTTTTATTGAGCATAAGTTTCCTATGTTATCAAACATAAATCTTATAATACTTTCAAGCATAAATACATCATTAATATTTTTTCTAGCTATTATATCTTTAAGAACTACAGTACTATATATTCCACCTAAATACTCTCTTATATTCTTTTTTGAACCATTAAGTTCTAATGTATAAGGGAAAGAACTATTAATTAAGTAATCTGTATATTTACGAGATAAATCTGTTTTATCATTAAAATAAGATACATATTCTTTAAAAGATAAAGGAAGCATTTGAATTTCAATATATCTTCCAGATAACAATGTAGCAATTTCTCCAGATAGAAGATAGGCATTTGAGCCAGTTAAGTATAAATCAACATTATTTTTTATGAAAAGACTATCAACAGCTTTTTGGTAATTTGGTACATTTTGAATTTCATCAAGAAAAATATAATTCATTTTGTTAGGAATAAGTCTTTCTTTTATATACTTATAAAGGGCTTTATAATCTAGAAGTTCTTCATAATCAATATCCTCAAAATTAATTGAGATTATTTGCTCTTTATTTACTCCATTATTAAGAAGATAATTTTGAAATAAAATAAATAATGTAGATTTTCCACATCTTCTTATTCCAGTTAGAACCTTAATAATATGCTTATCCTTAAAATCAATAAGAGTATTTAAGTATTCTTTACGTTCAATCAATAAAATCACCTCCACTAATAATATTATTGTATAAAAAAAAAGACATAACGTCAATAAGTTTAAATTCCACTTTAAACTTTTTAAATATATATAAAAAATTAAAATAAAATTTAAACTTTTCTAAACATATACAAAAAAATAAAATGGAATTTAAATTTAGGTTTCTTTTAGTATGTAATAATTATAATAGTGATGTTAATTAAGGGTGAAATTAGATTCTGAAAAGTATAGCAGAAATTAATATTTTGTAGTATTTTCAAAGCGTTTTCCAGCAAATAAAAATAAAGGCACACCTATAATTGTAACTACAATAAATTCTCCTAATGCAACTTCAACAATAGATAAAAGTAAAGGAAGTCCATATAATTTATTTAACATCCATCCAATAATTAGTCCATTAAATATGGTAGGAAAAATAGAGGATAAAACTAGCTTTACTTTATAGTTTTTAATTGTTTTTCCAGTAAAATAAATTGCACAAACACTTAAAAATGTAGCAAATGTACCAAATATAATATCCATAAGACCATTTGGCCCTAACATATTTGCAATAAGGCAACCTAAAGTTAATCCACTTATATATAGTGGGTCAAATAATGCAAGAAGAACTAAAACCTCTGAAATTCTAAATTGAATATTTCCATATGCAAAAGGTGCAATGGCAAAGGTAGTTGCAGCATATATAGCTGCGATTATTGCAGTTCTAGTGATTCTTTTTGTTAAATTGTTTTTCATTTAAAAAAGCCTCCTAATAGTTTTGTTTATTAGGAACCGAAAGGTTAATTGTACCTAGTTTTGTTTAAAGACAGGAGGTTCCCGAACTGTCTGTATTTTCGAAAAGATTATACTTTAATTTAATAAATAAAGCAAGAATTATTATCTTAAATCGACAATTACAAAAGTTAGTTAATAATTTTAACGCTAAAGATAAAACAAGAATTATTATCTTAAATCTACTTTTTATCTACAAAACTCTAATTTTGTATGTTAATATTAATATAAGAATTGATGTAATATAAGTTGGATATTGATGAAAAATATATTTAAATGTAAAAGGTAGGTGCTATTATGGCAATAATGTATCCAGAAACAATAAATTTAGAAGAAACTATAAGTGAAGCAGAAATATTTGTTTTTAATGAACTTAAAGAAAAATTAGATTCTACATGGACTGTATTTCATTCTGTGAAATGGATTTCAAATGGTATGGTAAGTCAATCAGAAGGGGAGTGTGATTTTGTATTAATTAATAAAGATTATGGAATATTAATCATAGAAGTAAAAGGTGGAAAAGTAAGTTCAGCTAATGGAAAATGGTATAGCATAAATAGATATAATGAGAAAGTAGAAATTTCAAACCCTCAAAATGAAGCAGATAAAAGTAAGTTTATTATTATTAATAGGATTAAAAATGAAAGGCTTAGAGCTTATGTTACAACAGCTGTATGGTTTCCTGATACTGATATAAAAAAGAGTTTTCTTCCTCTTGATATGCCAAGAGAAATTATTTTAGATGTGAATTCTTCTAAGGATATTGAAAAAAATTTAATAGATATATTTAAATATAGGATGAAGCTTGAAAATTTTACTCCATATAGAATAATAGATTCTGATTATAATAAAATTGTAAAGTGCATTATGCCTGATGTTTTAGGAAAAGAAATACTAAAAAAGAAATGTGAAGAACTTAAGATGAAGTATTTAAAACTTAATGAAGAGCAAGCATTATGCTTTAGTCAACTTGAAGATAACAATCTTATTTCAGTAAAGGGACATGCTGGAACTGGAAAAACAGTATTAGCTATGCATAAGGCTTTTGAGGATTCTAAAAAAGGTAAAAAGGTTTTATATCTTTGCTATAATGTTCTTTTGTCAAAAAAAATAAAAGAGGAAAGCTTTAATGAATTTGAAGTATTTGGTATTTATGAATTTGCAGAAAATTATCTAAAAATGTTTGATAAAGAAAAATATGATGAGTTTCAGGAAACTGGAGATTATGATGAAATGATTTCTAGGTATTTAGAAATTGTAAAAGATAATTTAGAAGTAAAGTATGACACTATTTTAATTGATGAAGCACAGGACTTTAAAAAAGAATGGATAGATTCTATTAATTACATACAAAGTAAAGAAGGAAGTTTATGTATTTTTTATGATGAAGCCCAAATGCTTTATGAAAAGTATGGAATTAAAGATATAAGTTATTTAAAGGTAGGAACTAAATATACTTTAAAAAGAAATATGAGAAATACTGATGAAATATGTTTAAGTTCTTTAAATATAGCAGGAATAGATAAAAATAATGTTATATTAAGTGGAATAAGTGGGGTAAAACCTAAAGTTATTTATGCAGATAATAGTCTTGAAATAGAAGATAAGATAAAAGATATACTTTCAAATCTTAAAATTGTAGAAAAAATAGATGATGATAATATAACATTTTTAATATTAGAAGCAAAAAAGAAGCTAATTTATAAAAAGAAAATAAAAAAATATTCAAAGGCAACATTAGAATCAATTAGGAGATATAAAGGTTTAGAAAATGATATTATAATTATTCCAGATTTAAATAGTAACTTTTTAAATGATGAAGAAATTAAAAAGCTCTTATATGTTGCAATATCAAGGGCTAGATGTGAAGTTATTCTTATAGTAAATATTGAAACTCTATCAAGAAAACAAGCATCTGATTTTAAGAGAAGAATAAATGAATATTTTTAAAAATATTCATTTATTTTGTACTGAATTGAAGTTAAAGCAGATAAAGGAAGAAAATAATATATTTATTCTGCTTTTTTATGATATAATATGTAAAAATGAGGATTTATTTGAAAAAAGTATAATAAAATGAGGTAATTATATGAGTTTTTTAGAAATATTAAAAAAAGTAATGACAAATGATAAAAAAACTTTAAAAGAGCCACAGTTTGTAAAAGAATTTAGCTCGGAAAATAAAAATATTTCAAATTTACAAGAGCTATTAAAAGAAGTGTCAGATGAAGAAACAGCTAATAATATTAAAAATAAGATAAATCGCCTTTATTATGGGCTTATGGGAGAAAAAAATGTGGCATATGAATTAAAAAATAGTCATATGCCAATACTTATTTTACATAATTTATATTTAGAATTTAATGGACTTAATGCACAAATAGATTTTGTAGTAATTAGTGAAAAGTTTATTTTAGTAATAGAGTGTAAAAATTTAGTTGGAGAAATAGATATAAATAGTAAAGGGGAATTTACAAGAATTTTTAAAACTAGTACAGGAAAGGTATATAAAAAAGAAGGAATGTATAGTCCTATTGTTCAAAATGAAAGGCACTTAGGATTAATAAAAGATATTCTTGAAAGTGAAGGCTTTAAAAGAGAAAAACTAGATAAAGCAATAGACCAGATTTCTGTAGTTGCAAATGAAAAAGCTATAATTAATGATAGATTTGCAAAAGATGAAGTAAAGAAAAGAGTAATAAAGCATGACCAGCTTATACAAAAAATGAAAGAAATAAGTGAAAAAAGTAGTATTTCCTTCACAGAAGAAACAATGTATAAAATATCAAATATACTGCTAAAATACAACAAAGAATATAGCATAGATTATAGTAAAATGTATAATATTGATAAGAAAAATGTAAATAAAAATGAAATAGAAGAGATTAGAATTGTGTATAATAATGAAGAAGTTAATATAAAAGATGCTTCAGAAAAAATACCAATAGAGCAAACAGAGCTTTATAAAGAATTAAAAAAATATAGATTAAATAAAAGCAAAGAAGAAATGGTAAAAGCCTATTATTTATATACTAATGTGCAGTTAGAAGAAATTATAAAATTGAAGCCTAAAACTTTAAATGAATTAGCAAAGATAAATGGATTTGGAAAAGTAAAATGTGAAAAATATGGAAGTGATATTATAGATATAGTGAAAAAATACAATTAGAAAATTTACTTTGTTATGTGAATCAAAAATTAAAAAGTGATAGAAGAAAAATCTTCTAAATTTTTAATTCTTGATTCACATTTAAGAAATAATTATAGTAATATTTAAATTATCTTCTATATTCGTACATAAAGTTCTTTTAAGTATTTTTTTAAAGCACAATATTTTTCTTGTAAAAATTTGCAATCATTTTCAGACATATCTATTATTCTATAAACACCTTCTTCTTTATAATAAGGATATCTTGTAGCATTATAGACATTTGAAAAAATAATTCCTTCAAAAATATTTTCTTTAAGTTGTTTCCTAATTTGTTGTTTGAGTGTTATATCATTACCTGCCATAACTTCAATAAAAAAATCAACAGATTTATCTAAAGAATGTCCTAATTCTCTTAGCGTAGTTGCAAAATAACCTTTTGAGACATCAACTTTTTTGCAAATATAACATTTTATATATTTTTCCATTGATTGGATATAATAATATACTGCTTGATTGTAATAACCATTTTTACATAATAATTCAGCTGTTTTTTCATCATCACAAGATATTTTCATAAATTCTTCTGACATTTTAATCCCATCTTTAATATATCTAGTTTTACCTAAATAAATTTTTTTTACATTTTTCATATTACCATCCCTTTTTTAGTTCTTATAATTTTTTATTAGATATATCCTAAAAATAATTATTTAAAATTTTTATATATAATAATTCTAATTTCATATTTAATTTACTTTTCATTGTCATCATATAAATTTAATATAGTTATTTTGTCGATATTAGTATTATAATACATTTATTATAAAATTAAAACCTTAGTATTCAAAATTTTTAATAAATTCATATAATTAAAAAGTTTTATGTATATATTGTAAACTTTCTTAATAAATAAAGTTGACAATAACATTATTATAAGATATTCTTATTTAGTAAGGGGGAATTTTATGTATAATGTAGAAGAATTAAAGAAAAAAGTACTTAATGGAGAACTAATAGGAAAAGAAGAGGCTTTATTTTTAGCAGAAGAAGCACCTTTAAATGAGTTAACAGAAGCTGCAAATGAAATAAGAAAGCATTTTTGTAAAAATAAATTTGATATATGCACTATTATTAATGGAAAAAGTGGAAAGTGTAGTGAAAACTGCAAGTTTTGTGCTCAATCATCTTTTTATAATACCAAAATTAATGAATATTCATTATTAGATTCAAAATCTATTGTAAAAGAAGCTAAATATAATGATGAACGTGGTGTATTACGTTTTTCTATAGTTACTTCAGGAAGAAAACTTAGCGATAAAGAAGTAGATAGTGTTTGTAAAAGTATAAGAGAAATTGGTAAAAATACTTCTGTTTCTATATGTGGGTCTTTTGGACTTTTAAGTGAAGAGCAGTATAAAAAGTTAAAAGAAGCAGGTCTTACAAGAGTTCATAATAATTTAGAAACTTCAAAAAGAAACTTTAAAAATGTTTGCACAACTCACACTTTTGAAGAAAAGATACAAGCCATAAAAAATGCTAAAAATGCAGGTCTTAATGTATGTAGTGGTGGAATAATGGGCCTTGGAGAAACTATGGAAGATAGAATAGATATGGTGTTAGAACTTAGAGAGCTTGGGGTTTTATCTATTCCAGTAAATATGCTTAATCCAATAAAGGGAACTCCTTTTGAAAATAATAAATTACTTACCAATGACGAAATGTGCAGAATAGTTGCAGTATTTAGATTTTTAATACCTAATGCTGCTATAAGACTTGCAGGAGGAAGAGGACTTCTTGAAGATAAAGGAGAAAAATGTTTCTTATCAGGAGCAAATGCTGCAATATCAGGAGACATGTTAACAACTAGTGGAATTACAATAAAAGAAGATATGGAGCTATTAGAAAAAATAGGTTATAAACCTGAATTGTTAAATGAATAAAAGTTAAAAAATAATGGAGCAGAGTTTGAATTAATAAACATTGACAAAATATAGAGTGTCTATTAATTCAAACTCTGCTCCTTTTTATGTTTAAGAAAAAATTAATTTCCCTTTAAGTTATAATTTATTGGTTATATTTTTTGAATCTATATTAAATAATATGATAAAATTTTCTTATTAAATATTTTTTGTTAACTTTAAAGTAACTAGCAGAATAAATATATTATGTTTTCTTTTAACTTTGAGCTAACAGGATAGAAGAGTATTATTATTTTAATTATAGATGATGATAAGGATTTAGGAGAGATTACAAGTGATATGTTAGAATCTTATGGCTATAGTGTCACTAGGGTTTTAGATAGTAAAGATGCTTATGAAATATTATCTCATAAGGTTTTTCATTTAATATTACTTGATATTAATTTACCATTTGAAAGTGGTTTTGAAGTATGTAAAGAAATAAGAAAAGTTTCAAGTGTTCCAATAATTTTTGCAAGTGCAAGAACTGCTGAAAAAGATAGGATAGAGGGGTTAGATATAGGAGGAGATGACTATATATCAAAGCCTTATTCTTTAAAAGAGCTTTTATCAAGAATTAATGCCTTAATAAGAAGAACCTATGGCTTTAAAAATGAAAGCAAATTAATAAAAATTAGAGATTTGGAAATAGATGAAAATAAAAGGATAGTTAAAAAGAATGGGAAAGAAGTTTCACTATCTTTAAAAGAATTTGATTTATTAGTTTATATGGCAAAAAATAAAAATAAATCTCTTAAAAAAGAAGAGTTATTAAAAGCTGTTTGGGGGGCTTTCACTGATATAGAGTTATCTACTGTGGCAGTACATATAAGATGGCTTAGAGAAAAATTAGAAGATAATCCAAGCAGTCCTTCAATGATAAAAACTGTATTTAAAGTAGGCTATACTTTAAGTGATGAGGAGTAGTCTATGAGAAAAAAATTAGTAAATATTACAATTATTTTTATTTCAATAATATCAATTATCACATTTTTATCATTAAGGAAAAATAACATAGAAGAAAATAACTTAAGTAAGGGAAGACAGCTTATATATATAAATGAAATAAGAAAAGAGCTTGAAGAAGATAATATCAAAAATGAAAATTTAACTAAAGCTATAAATAATCTTGAGGAGGAAGTAAGCCTTTTTGATAATTCTAAAAGTAATAAAAGTTATATTTTTTATGAATATATTATCATAATTTCTTTTATTTTAATAATTTTTGGTTATGCGTATTTTGCTATTGTAAGACCTTTTGAAAAAATGGAGAAATTTGCAGAAGAAATAGGAAAGGGAAATTTTGATATTAAGGTCGATTATGAAAAGAACAATTTATTTGGAGCTTTTACTTGGTCTTTTGACCATATGAGAAGGGAAATAATAAAGGCAAGAAGTTGTGAAAGAGCAGCAATAGATAATAATAAAACAGTAATTGCAACCCTCTCTCATGATATAAAAACTCCAATAGCTTCAATAAGGGCTTATGCTGAAGGATTAGAGGCAGGGCTAGATTATAATGTAGAAAGAAGAAATAAATACATTAATGTCATAATAAGAAAATGCGACGAGGTTACAAAGCTAACTAATGATTTATTTTTACATTCTCTATCAGATTTAGAAATGCTAAAAATTAATACAGAAGAGGTCGAAATAAGTGAATTAATTAAAAATAGCTTAAAAGAGTTAATAGAAGAGGAAAAAAAGGTTTCTATTATAGGAAATATGCCAAAAGCTTTATTAGATGTTGATGTTAAGAGGTTTAATCAAGTTTTAGAAAATATAATAAACAATTCAAATAAATATGCCAAAGGTTCTAAAATTGAAGTAAGAGCAGAAATAAATAAAGATAATTATGTAATAAAAATTAAAGATTTTGGAGAAGGCATTAAAGATAAAGACCTTCCTTTTATTTTTAACAAGTTTTATAGGGGAGAAAATGCTTTAGAAAAACAAGGCTCAGGACTTGGTTTATTTATTGTTAAGTATATAATGAACCAATTAAATGGGGATGTAGAGGTTTATAACAATAATGGGCTAGAGGTAAAGCTTATACTGCCATTAAAATTTAAGTCTTAAATATTTTCATACAGAAACTATTGATACAGGCAAGGTAAAAGCTTAAATTAAAATTTAAGTCTTAAAGATTTCTTAATAACTTATTTGATATATTAAAAATAAAGAAAATCATCAAATAAAAATTAGGAGGAAAAATTAATGGCAATAATAAAAGCAAAAAATTTATGTAAAAGCTTTGCAAATAATGGAGAGCAAAATCATGTTTTAAATAATGTGGATTTAGAAATATATGAAGGAGATTTTACTATAATCATGGGACCTTCTGGCTCAGGAAAATCTACATTATTATATTGTTTAAGTGGAATGGATAAAGCAACTCAAGGACAAGTTATCTATAATAATATGGATTTAACTAAGATGAAAGAAAATGATTTAGCATTATTAAGAAGAGGAGATTTTGGATTTATATTTCAACAGATGCATTTAGTTAGCAATTTAACTTTATTTGAAAATGTAGCTGTTTCTGGATACTTAAATAAAAATAAAAGTTCAAAGGAAGTAAAAGAAAGAGCAATAATGCTATTAGAAAAAATGAATTTAGAAAATGCACTTAAACGCCTTCCTTCTCAAGTTTCAGGAGGAGAACAGCAAAGAGCAGCTATTGCAAGGGCAATGATAAATGAGCCAAAATTATTATTTGGAGATGAGCCTACAGGGGCCTTAAATAGAAATAACACTAATGCAGTTTTAGACTTATTAACAGATTTACATGAAAATAAACAAAGCATTTTATTAGTAACACATGACACTTATACTGCAATAAGAGGAAATAGACTATTATATATGGAAGATGGAAAAATACGTGGAGAATTAAAACTTCCACCATATAAAAAAGAAGATACAAAAAGCCGTGAAACACAAATAACTTCATGGTTAAGCTCTATGAGTTGGTAGGAGGTAATTTTATGGAAATTTTCACGTTATTAAAAAGTAATTTTAAACATAAAAAAGGTAGTAGTATAAGTGTAATAATATTGATGACAATTATTTCTTTAGCCTTATCAACTATATTAAGTGTAGATAAAAATATTTCAAGTAGATATGATGAAGCAATAAAAAATATTGAGGTAGGAGATTTAAATTTCTTTATTAGTGATTTAAATGATGTAGATTCTATAACTAGTAAAGTGAAAAATAATGAAAATGTTGATCATGTACTTAAAGAGGAAATGCTTTCTTCTAAAGTTATTATTAACAATAATAAATCTAACAATAATAAATCAACAAATTCTTATTTAATGAAAAAGTATGATAAAAATAATTTTGAATATAATGTATATGATGAAAGTGGTCTTAAATTTATTGATAATAAACAAGAACTACAAGAAGGAGAAGCATATGTACCAATAAGCTTTAAAGAGATGCACAATTGTAACTTAGGAGATATAATAGAAGTATCAAATAAAAAAATAAAAATAAAAGGTTTTATAGAAGAACCCTTTATTGGTGCAACCACTATGGGAATAAAGCAGTTTTTTATAAATGAAAAAGACTTTAATGATTTATATAAAATAAGACTTATTGATGAAGAAAGTATAGAAAATAAAAAGGAAACTGATGTGGTAGGATATTTTTTGGTTTCAGTTTTTCAAAAAGAAGATAGTAAATTATCTTCAGTATTATTACAAAAAGAGATAAATAAAGAATC
>CACZYK010000035.1 GCA_902785295.1 uncultured Clostridium sp. | reverse complement strand
GTTAATTTAAAAGCATAGGATATATGAAATGCCTATGCTTTTAGAAAAAATTTAAAATTGATATCCCGAAGGGAGCGTGGCGCAGCCACTTTTTTATATTAAGCGAAATTAAATAAAATACAAGGTGGTGCAGAGGTGCTTATAAATTTTGAAAATTGGGAAATTGATAATGAATCTCCTTTTGGAAGTGGAGCTAGTGAAAAGAACTGGTTAATTAATCCTATAACAAAGGAAAAAGGAATATTTAAATTCCCTAAAGGAATAGAAATTGGAGAACCAACAGGAGAATATTGGGCAGAAAAATTAGCATCACAACTAGCAGAAGTATTGGAAATTGAATGTGCTAAAGTTGATATAGGAACTTTTCAAGGAAAAGTGGGTTCTATGAGTTATATGATATTAAAAGAAAATGAAGAACTTAGAGAAGGAATTCAATATATAACAACTACTTATAAAAGTTATGACGAAGATAAGTTTATAGATTATATAACAGGTGAGTCATATTCTATTAATATGATATATAATTCAATAAAAGAGACAGGGTTATTTAATGAATTTCTTAAAATTCCTATTTTTGATGCACTAATAGGAAATAGTGATAGACATCATAGTAATTGGGGAATAATTAAAAATAAGAAAAGTGGGGCTTTAAGTTTATCACCACTTTATGATAATGGTTCTTCGTTATGTTGCCTTATAAAAGATAAAGATGTTGAAAGTTTTTTAAAAGATAAAATGAGATTTAACTCACTAATATTTAGCAAATCTAAATCAATGATAAGATGGAGTGGAAATAAAAGAATAAGACATTTTGAGTTAGTGGAGGAAATAAAAAAGCAATATTTTTCAGAAACTATTGGATTTGTTAAAAAAATAAAAAATAATCTTAATGATAAGGTTATTGAAGATATTATAAGTAAGTATGATGATATTATAATATCTAAAAACTTAAAAAAATTGCTTTTTGAATTTTTAAAAGAAAGAAGGAATAGAATAATAAATATATATTTTGAGGAGAGTGAGAAAAAATATGGAAATGCGAAATGATATAGGATTAGAAAAAAATAATATGTGTTTGTATTTAGTTTGGAGTGACTATATAACAAAAGAAAAATTTATAGTTGGAAAACTATATAAAAATGAAAAATATGTATTTGAATATGAGCTTGAAGGTGTAAAAAAAGCAGAAAAAAAAGGATTTGAACCATTAGTTGCATTTCCGAATATATATGAAAAATATGAAAGTAATGTTATTTTCCCTGCTTTTTCAAGTAGACTTCCAGATAAGAGGAGAAAAGATATGAAAAAGATTTTAGAAACTTATGGTATGAATAAATATGATGCTTTTGAGCTATTGAGAAAAAGTGGAGGAAAGCTCCCTATAGATAATTTTGAATTTGTAGAAAAGTAAATATTTTTAACTTAAATAAAAATGGTGTTTTAAAGGTGTTATTTAAGAAAAACTAAAAGGACTGTTGCATCAAGAAATGTTAATACAATATATAGTGCTTTACTAAGTAACTGTTCACTATATATTGTTATGAAATTTCTTTGTGCGACAGTCCCCCTAAATGGCTATATTACTTGGAAAACAAAGAATTTCAAGTAATAGCTTTCATCAGAATTCCAAAGAATTGGATGGTCTATAATTCAAATTTTATATATAAACATATGGTGCTGAAAGTGGCTATTTTGCTATGTTTTATATCATTAAATATTATAATGAATTAAATTGAATTTCTATATTTTAATGAAATGGTGTTACAAAGGTGTTATTAAAATTAATAAGACATAAAAATGTTTTTGTGTATTTATATTAGATATAAATGATATAATCCCATCTTTGACAGTTAGGAAGGCATAAAATCCTGTAAGCCCTTATATATTAAGAACTACAGGATTTTTGCTTATTTAAAAAAGTGCGTACCTTTTTTATTTTAAATTTTTTTTATTAAGATTTTTAGCAAATAGCTTAATAAATCAGTACTTGAACAAAGTTTTTTGATATAATATTTTTAAATTTGTAGAATTACTATTTGTATATTTATATTTTAACACATCACTAAATGTTACGCAAAATTTAAAATGAAAATTTGACAAAAGAATGGGATTATATGTAGGTTTAGAAGCATTTTTATTCTAACAAACTGTCAAACTCCCGTGTTACAAAGGTGTTATTAAAATTAATAAGACATAAAAATGTTTTTGTGTATTTATATTAGATATAAATGATATAATATTATCTATATGATAAAATTATATCATTTTTTTTATTTTAATTAAATAAAGAGGTTACTATGGAACAAGAACAATTAATAGAAATTTTAAATGAGTTAAGGAATATTCCAATAGAAAATGAATGTATAGAGTTTAAAGAAGCTAAAAATAATTTTGACTTTGAAGAATTAGGAAAATATTTTTCAGCATTAAGTAATGAGGCTAATTTGAAGAATAAAAGATATTCATGGTTAGTATTTGGTATAAAAGATAAGGGTATTCCTAGAGATGTAGTTGGAACTAATTATAAAAATTCTATTCAAGCAATAGAAGAACTTAAGGGACAAATTGCAAGAAAAATAACTGGAAATTTAACATTTATTGAAATTTATCAATTAAAAGTTGAAGGAAAAAGAGTGCTTATGTTTCAAATTCCATCAGCTCCTAAAGGAATACCTATTGCATTTCAAGGACACTATTATGGCAGAGATGGTGAATCGTTAGGAGCTTTAAATTTGCAAGAGATAGAAGCTATAAGAAGAGAGATTAGCACTAATGATTGGTCTGCTGAAATTTGTGAAGGTGCGACAATAGATGATTTAGATGAGGAAGCTATAAAAAAAGCAAGAGAAGAATATAAGATTAAAAATCCAAAACTTAGAAGTGAATGTGATAATTGGGATAATAAAACATTCTTAAATAAAGCAAAAATAACTATTAATGGTAAAATAACAAATACAGCAATAATATTATTAGGAAAGGAAGAATCAGAACATTATTTAAGTCCTGCAATAGCACAAATAACATGGATATTAAAGGATTCAAATAATATTGAAAGAGATTATGAACATTTTAAAATTCCTATGATATTATCAGTAGATAAAGTCTTTTCTAAAATTAGGAATCTAAAGTATAGATATTTGACAGAAAACACATTGTTTCCTACAGAAATAACACAATATGAACCTTTTGTTATTAGAGAAGTATTGCATAATTGCATAGTTCATCAAGATTATGAACTTAGAGGAAAAATAAATGTTGTTGAAAAAGAAGATGAATTGATATTTTCCAATTTAGGAAGTTTTATACCAAAAACAATAGAAAATGTAATTAATAGAGATTCACCAGAAGAATATTATAGAAATCAATTTTTAGCAAATGCAATGGTTAATTTAAATATGATTGATACTATTGGAAGTGGTATAAAAAAGATATTTATCCTTCAAATGCAGAGATATTTTCCATTACCTAATTATAATTTAGATGATAAAAATAAAGTCATAGTAAAAATTATAGGAAAAATTATAGATGAAAATTATACTAAATTACTAATAAATAATACAAATTTGACATTAAATACTGTGATAGCTTTAGACAAAGTTCAAAAAAAAGAAAAAATAACAAAAGATGAAAAAGATATGCTTAGAAAAGCTAAACTTATAGAAGGAAGATATCCTAATATATATGTTACTTCAAAAGTGGCATGTGTTGTAAATGATAAAGCTAGTTATATAAGAAATAGAGCATTTGATAAGGAATACTATAAAAAATTAATTATTGAGTATATAAAAGAATATGAAAAAGCTACAAGAAAGGAAATTGAAGAATTACTATATGATAAATTACCAGATATAATGGATGAAAAACAAAAATACAATAAAGTGAGAAACTTATTAAAGGAAATGAGCAGTAAGGATAAGACAATTATTTGTGTAGGTAAAAGTGCAAGATATTCATATTGGAAATTAAGTAAATAATATAAAAAGTTATTTTACTGGTAAAGATAAAAAATAAAAAATCATTTACCAGTAAAAAATATAGTAATTACCAAAAGAAAATAAGAGAAAGACTGTTTTTTTTACTGGTAAAGATAAAAAATAAAAAGTTATTTACCAGTTATATAATATATTATATTGTGGTATATATTATTGAGATGATACAGATTTTTTTAGGATATAAAAATATATATTTTGAAGAGTGTGAAAAGTAATATGGAAATGCGAAATGATATGGAATTAGAAAAAAATAATATGTGCTTATATTTAGTTTGGAGTGACTATATAACAAAAGAAAAATTTATAGTTGGAAAGTTATATAAGAATGAAAAATATGTATTTGAATATGAGATTGAAGGAGTAAGAGAAGCAGAGAAAAAAGGATTTAAACCATTAGTTGCATTTCCTAATATATATGAGAAATATGAAAGTAATGTTATTTTCCCTGCTTTTTCAAGTAGACTTCCAGATAAAAGAAGAAAAGATATGGATGAAATTTTAAAAACTTATGGTATGGATAAATATGAAACTTTTGAGTTATTAAGAAAAAGTGGAGGAAGATTACCTATAGATAATTTTGAATTTATAGAAAAAATGAGTACTGATAATTAATTCAGTACTCATTTTTTGTTAATATTTTATTAAAAAAACAATAAAATTACTATAATACAGAAATGATTTAATATTTTTAGTTTATAGATAAGGAATGTTTTATACTTATATATATGTTCATTTTGTTTACAAAAAAGGGAAAGATAATTAAGTATAGAATTATATTTAAAAAAGGAGGTGAGTATTATGAAAGAAAATTTATCACTAATAAGAGATATTTTAGTGATTACTACAACTATGACAGGTATAGTTACACTTTATTTTAGATATATGAACAATTTATTTTTAGACTTAAGTAAGATGCTTCATACACCTGTACCAAATGAGCAATCTTTATTTAATACTATATCTAAAATTATTTTTTATATAATTACTATATTAAGTATAGTGATAATTATAATTGATTTAATTAATATAATTAAAAATCCTAAAATACTATATTCAGATATGATTCCTAATAATAAAATTCAATTTATAGCTTTAATAATATTAATATTATTTTTTGTGTGGATAATATCTATAATAAATTTATTTCTTGTTCTTTTTGAGGAAATTAATAAAAATAAAAACTTACCTAATAGTATTAATAAAAAGGGATTTACTTATAATCATATGTTTACAATAAAAAAAATAGATATGGTTATAGCAATTATTTTTGTTTTATTTATAGGATGTGCAATTGTTATTAATTTTTTACATAATAATAAATCAAATATAATTGATTTAGCAATCTTAGAAGTATTTTTATTAAGTATATTATTTATACTTAATAGCTTACAGCCAGTAATAAGAACAGTAAAAAAAGAGTATATATATTTTTTAATAACTAGTAGCAATAGTATTTCATGTTATTGTTATTTTAAGTATAATGATTATTATTTAATTTTAAGAGAAAATGAAGAACTTTATATATCTAAGAATGAAGTAAAATATATAAAAAAAATTAAGAATAAATATAAAAGTAGTAAAGATTTAAATTAAAAAATATTCATATAAATGTAAATGTTTAAAGTTCAATTTTGATAAAACCTCAAATTTTTAAGTAAAAGCCATGTTTAAGAACATGGTTTTGCTTTATGCCTAAAAGGATAAATCTTAATATAATTAATGGAAAATAATAAGTTTTTAATGAAAAAAATACAATTTGAAACTGTAATGGTAATATCAAAAATTATATATATACATTATATAAGTATAAGAAGTTTATTAATATTAGTGTTAATGAACTTCTTTATATTTTATAAAAGGATGTGATATTAATGAGTTTAGGAAATATTTTAAAAATTGTTGCTTCAATATTAGTAATTATATCAGATAATATAAAAAACGAGTAAAAATATACACTAATAGGCTATATTATATTTTACTAATAGCGTTAAAAATGTTATCATTTATACAGAAATAATAAAATGAGGGGGGAAGAAAAATGATATTTCATGTATATAATAGTGACATTATTGTAAGTAAAGAAAAAGAACTTTATAATCAAATTCGTCTAGAATATAAATCATATGCTGAAACAGGAAAAAATAAATTTGAAGAAAAGCTTAAGGAAGAAGCAACAACATTTTCAGATTTTCATCAAAAAGGATATGAGATAGGAGCTAATATTATATTTAATTATTTTAATACTGTGCGTGACTATTTTATAAAATTAGGCATTTATGACTTTAATTTAAATGAATTTATATCAGAATATTATAATCCATATTATGAGTGGAGAGATTGTTTTGATGAATTAGATGATATATATATAGATGCTATGAAAAGTAAAGAAGAACAAGAGGAATATAGGAGGCTTAGAAAAGAAAATCGTTCAAAATGGAGTGGAGGGGGCTTTGGATTATCTGGAGCAATTAAAGGAGCAACAGTTGCTGGAGCATTAAATATTACTTCTGGTTTAGCTCATAGTGTTGGAAATGGCATAGGTAATTTAATTTCTTCAATTAAAATAAATAGCAATTTAAATAGTGTATTTAAAGATGAAAAAACACAAAATATATTAAAAGAAACAATTTATAATTCTATATTTAATATACACTATTCTATTAGCTTTTATTTGAAAAAGAATAATATAAATGATATATCAATTATAACTGATGAAGATGAAAAAAGAACAAGAAATATTTTATCAAATATTAATAGTGATTTAATTGATGATGATACAAGAAAATCTCTATGTGTAGAATGCTTAGAAAAAAATCCATATAATGAAATAATATATTTATCAGCATTAGCTTATTATGGGGATTCATTAAATGAATTAACACCAATTGCAAATTTTTATGGAGTAAATATTAACTTAATAAAACAAGAAATATTAAATAACGAATTTGAAAATAAAGTTAAGGAAAGTAATTCAAAAGATGAATTGATAAAAATAAAAATACAAATGATTTCTAAAATGAAATATTTATTACTAAGTGAAGAAGATAGTCAATTATTAAAAGATGTTGATGAAAAGATATGTAAACTTGATATAGAAGAAAGAACAGTTGAAGGTGAAGTTATAGAAAGTTTAGAGTTAGCTAATAAATTGAGAAATGAAATTAAAGAAGTTGATGAAATATTAGATAATACAGATTATTCTGATTTAAAAGATATGATAGATAGTTATAATATAATTTTAGAATTGAATTATGATGATAAAGCTATTATAAAGAGAATAGAGCAACTATCTAATAAAATTTTATATAAATCAGAAAGGGAAAAAATAGAAGAAGTAATAAGAAGTTGTGGATGTACCTCATATTCAGAGATTAGTAAAGCTATTGAAGAGATAAGAAAGTTAAATTTACAGACAGATGTTAAAGAAGAATATTTAAAAAAGTTGAATTATAAAAAAGATGACTTACTTCAAAATGATTCAGGATGTATTCTAGGTTGTGTATGGTCAATTATAAAGTTAGCTTTTATTATATTAGTAATATATTTAGGTATAAAATATTTATTTATTATGATTTAAAATATGTCTAAATGTCAAAAAGATTCTTAAAAAATTTTCAAATTAATATTCGGCTACAAAAATATATTTAAGTATATTAGATATTCTTAAGAGTAGATTTAATAAACTCTTAGGAATATTTTTATGTTTAAATTTAAGCCGAATATTAAATTTGAAAATTATTTTAAGAAGACTTTTGACATTTAGGCTAGTTTGAAAGGAAATGAAAAAATGGTAGAAATATTAAAGAACACAAAAAACATGACAAAAGATGAATGGCTAAAATGGAGAGATAAAGGAATAGGGGGAAGTGATGTATCAATTATATGTGGGTTAAATAAGTTTAAGTCTGTATTAGAGCTTTGGATGGAGAAATTAGGCTATGTAGAGCATAAAGAAGCAGGTGAATCAGCTTATTGGGGAAGTGTTTTAGAACCTATTGTGAGAGAGGAATTTACTAATAGAACAGGATTAAAAGTTGATACAATTAATTCTATATTAAAACATCCAAAGTATGATTTTATGTTAGCCAATATTGATGGAATTGTTAATGACCCTATTTATGGTAAATGTTTATTTGAAGCAAAAACAACATCAGCTTATATGCAGGAGCAATGGAAAGATGATTTAATACCAGAAGGATATATGCTACAAATACAACATTATATGGCTGTTACAGGATACGAAAGAACATTTATAGCTGTTCTTATTGGTGGAAATACTTTTAAATACAAAGTAATTGAAAGAGATGATGAACTTATAGAGATGATTATAAAACTTGAAAAACAGTTTTGGGAAAATGTAAAAAATAATACTCCCCCAAGTGTAGATGGTTCTGAAAGTTCCAGTAATTTATTAAATATACTTTATCCTAAAGCAAATAAAGAAAATCAAATTACTTTGCCATTAGAAGCTGAAAAGCTTATAGAACAATACTATTCAAATAAGACTAAGGAAAAGGAATTTGCAGAGCTTAAAGATGAAGCTATAAATAAATTAAAAATGTTAGTTGGGAATAATGAATTTGGAACTATCAATAATTCTATTGTATCATGGAAAAATGTTTGCTCTGAAAGATTAGATAGTAAGAGATTAAAAGAAGAACTTCCAGAGGTATATAAAAAATATTTAAAGAAAACTGAAACAAGAAGATTTATGATTAAATAAAGCTAGTTACCAGAAGAAAGGTAACTAGCTTATTTGTGTTTTAAGAAAGGAAGAGATAATATGATTAATACAAAATCAGAGATAATAAATAAATTCTTTATTAAAGAAATGGAAAAAGTATCACAAAGATATATTAATTTAAAAGAAGAAGAAATAAAAGCTGTTGAAAATCTTTTATCAATAGTTAAAGATGATAACATTAAAGATTTTCTATTAAATGATTTTGATAAAACATTAAAATTAGCAAAGACATTAGATAATGATTTCAATGAAACTATTTTAAATATTTATATTTATATGAATGAATATGCTTATATAAATATTACAATAGAAAAGGTAAGAGAAATATATGATGAAATAGAAAATGAGGGATATTCTATAGTTGATAATCACATTTTATATTCAGATATAAAAGATTTAAGAGAATATGCAGTAGAAAAAATTGAGGATATGCTTAGAAATTCATATGAAGTGGATAGGTTATTTGATAAGGATACATTAATAGATTATTTTATAGAAGAGGTATCATTAGAACAGATAGCAAATGAGTTAGCTGATGAATATGAAGAGTATGAGAACACATTAGATATAGAACCAGAATTTATGTTTTATGATGAAGAAGGAAAAAGTTATTATTATGCACAGATAAAATAAGCTAAAAGAAGGTTGTTACATAAAAATATATACAAAATAAATTATAAAATAAGTATATATAAAAATTAATGCAACAACCTCTTCTATATTTAGGAGGTAATTTTATGTCAAGTTTAAAAAATAAATTAGCACAAAAAATTGAGGATAAGGATGAAATTAAAGAAGATTCTATGATATTAGAAGAAAATAATAATGTAATATTGTTAAATTCTAATGATAATAAAAAAATATCTTCACAAGAAATAATTCCTCAATTTGTTGTAAGTATAAATGAAGCTAAAGAAAGAATTTCTATGTTACAGAGCTTTGTAAAAGAAATGATGGTATCTGGCATAGACTATGGAGTTATTCCTAATAGTAAAAAGCCTTCACTATTTAAAGCAGGAGCAGAGAAATTATGTGATATATTTGGATTTTCAAAGCAATTAGATATTCTAAATAGAGTTGAGGATTGGGATAAAGGCTTATTTCATTATGAAGTAAAAGCAATATTAATAAATAAGCGTACAGGATTTATTGAAGCAGAGGGAGTTGGTTCGTGCAATAGCAGAGAAAAGAAATTTAAAAATCAAGATAGTTATAGTATAACTAATACTATTTTGAAAATGGCAAAGAAAAGAGCTTTAATAGATGCTGTATTATCTGCAACTCGTTCATCAGGAATATTTACACAAGATATTGAGGATTATGATTCTCAAAATTTAAGTAAAATTAATAAAAACTTTAATAATAAAGCTAAAGAAGAAAAAATAATGATAACTAGAGAACAGCAGACACAAATTATTCTTACAATGTCACAAAATAAAATACCAGTAGAGGAAGCAAAACAATTAATGTATCAAAGGTATAATGTAAATGAAAGTAAAATGCTTACCACAGAACAAGCAAATGAATTTATAGATTTATTAAAATGTATATCAATAATATAAAGTAATAATAGGCAAGATGAAAAATCATCTTGCCTAAATTATTTTTAAATGGAGAGTGAATATAAATGACAAACACAAGTTCAAAGAGAGTAAATATAGTATCAATAAAAATGGTTAAAGAAAGTAGTATTTTATATAAAAATAGACAAATATTAAGTCCAAAAGATTCAGTTAATTTGTTAAAAGATTTTATAAATGATTCAGATAGAGAAATGTTAATTGTATGTTGTTTAGATACTAAAAATCAGCCTACCTGTATTAGTATTGTGAGCATTGGAACAATAAATAGTTCTTTAGTACATCCTAGAGAGGTGTTTAAGACTGCTATATTAAGTAACTCAGCATCCATAATAATGGCACATAATCATCCTACAGGTGATACATGCCCCTCAAAAGAAGATATAGGAATTACAAGCAAGATAAAAGAGGTTGGTAAAATATTAGGTATAGAGTTATTAGACCATTTAATAATAGGATACGAAAATTATAGAAGCTTAAAGGAAGATGGTTATATTTAAAATTGAGAAGAATAGAGAAGGAAAGTTTTTAGAAACAATAAAATATATTATTAATTATTAGTAGGTGGCAATATTTTATGAAAAATTTAGAAACAAAAATAACTTTGAATATAGAAATAGAAGATTTAGAAATAAATTCGGAACTTAATAAATTATTGTTAGAAAAAGCAATATCTATTGATTGTTTAATTATATAAAAATTTATATGAAGAAAGTTAATAAAATAAACCAATAGCAAATATAAATATTGACTAATAGCGTATATTGAAGTAATATGTAAATAAAGAAAATATAGTGTAATATTTATAAGAATAAATGGATACTAAAATAGATAATAATTAAAATTTTTTATAAGAAAAATAAATTATATTGTTAATGTGAGGAGGAGGTAAGAAATGGAGAAAGTACAAGCAATCTTACTTTTAATAATAATAATTATTATTGCTATAATTTTATTTATTATATACAATAAGATATTTGATGTTGTATATGTCGGTTTTGGTGGAATAGTTCAGACTTTTTTCTTTTGTATTGTAATTAGTTATATTATTACAAGTATAATCTTTGGAGTTATTGGATGTAATAAAGAAAGTGATACAAAGTCAGATAGTAAATTATATAATAAATCTGAAGAGAATGTTTATGAAAAAGATAATAATGATACTTACAAAACAGATGATTATTCAAATAAAGTAGATAATTCAGCTATAAACAAATCGGAAGCTAAATATACTGATAGATTTAAAGTTGCTATAATAAGTTCATATTATTATAATGATGAAGAAGTTAAAGCATATTTAACTAAGGATTTACTTAATGAGATAAATAATAGATATACAAAATATATTCTTGTTAAGGGTGAGATACTTGAAAATGTTAATATTAATTTTGATTATACATATTCAGCTAAAATAAAGTTTGATGAAAATGAATATGTTTATCCTCAACTTAGCATATGTACAAAAGAAGATGGAGAAAAAATTGTTATTATAGACCCATTGGGATTTAGTACTATAATAGATAGAACTACTAATCCTAATGTAAAGTATTTGTATCAAGGATTATTTAGCGAAAATATAGAATCCATGAAAGTTATATTTGCAGAAACTGACACACCATTATCTGACATAGATAAGAATATGAAAGTATATATTTTAACCAATGAAAAAGCAATAAATAGTAATTATAATGAAGCAGATGATTTGTTAAATATAGGTAATGATTCTCAAATTAGTGATTATATTTTTAGTAATAGTGATACAACATATTTATCAGATTATGAACTTGAAAATTTAGATAAGAATACACTTGCACTTGCAAGAAATGAAATATTTGCAAGACATGGGTATGTATTTAGTCAAGAACCTTTTGTGACATATTTTAATAATAAGGTATGGTACACTCCAAATCCTAATTTTAAAGGTGATGATTCAGAGCTTAATCAATATGAAATTGCTAATTATAAAAAAATTCTAGAGTGGGAAAATAAATAAGAAAAAATTTAAGCATAGAAATCTTTTATTGATTTCTATGCTTTTTTTGAAGATGTTAATTTGAAATATATTACAAATGATATTATAATTTTAAATAAATAAGGGGGGATATTATGTTTGATAATAGATTTATTTTTGATGAAAATGAATTAAATAAAATAAAAAAAGAGTTAAAAGAAAAAGGATTTGATATTGATAAATGTAATGTGCAAAGTAAGGGCAGTTTTAATGATTTACATATAGAATGTTTGAAACAGATTAATGAAGTTTTGGAATATATAAATAATAGCTTTTACATAAATATTGAAGTAGAAAATGTATTATCTTATGGTATAAATGCACTTATTATGAAACCAGATGAACGTAATGAATTAAAGAAAAAAGTTCAAAATGAAAAACTTAAAAATCAAGTAAGTGTAAAAAAGATTATAGAAGAATATTTATTAAATAATATTAAGCTTCATTTATATTTATCTGTTATTGAAGATAGTAAAAAGGTGATAACACAAATAGAAGCGATAAAAAGGTATGAAAAATTTACTAATAATCCAGTAAAATTAAATCAACAAAATATTTATACAAAAATGAAAAAAATAAAAGAAAAAGATTTGAAAGAATTTAATGAGTATTTTTTTTGCAAAAATTATAAAATAACCAAAAAGGAACCTAATGTAATAAAAATAAAATCTAATGTACTTATGCATAGTACTATTAATTTTAAAAAATCTATATTAGATGAAGAATTTGTAGATAAAATAATAAATCATCAATTAAAAAAACATAGGTCATTGTATAAAGAATCTATTAAATTTAAAGAAAAGTTTATTTATTCTCAAGAGAATAAATATAAAGAAAAACAGAAATACAATATAGAAATAGAAGATATATATTATTTTGAGAGATTTTACAATATAGGCTATATAAGCAAAATTATAAATAAAATAAAAAAAATAGATATTATTGATAAAGAGGTAATAGATAAATATAAGTTAGATGTTAGAAAGTTATCTGAAAAATTTATGTATTTGCCTAATGTATTTGAAAATTATAAATTATTTAATATGGTTTATAAAATTCATAAACAAGAAATTTCTTTTAATACAAAATGTTTTGAAGACTTACAATATAATCTTAAAAATATAATAATTCCAATATACAATAATATTTTCATATGTTTATTATATAAACAATGTAATTTTGATTTAGAGAAAATGATAAATAAAATTAAAAAATTAAAATTTAATACTATTATAGATAAATATATAAATAGTTCAAATAAAACAAATAAAAATAATGAAAAAACATTTGAAGAGATTTTTAAAATTTGTAGTTATGAGCATAAGAAGGATGAAGTATATATAAATAAGTGTTAAAAATGTAATATAGATAAAAAATTTATCAATCAAATAATGCCCTCAACTTTATATTTTCATAAAGTTGAGGGCATTATTTATTGTTATAAAGAAAAATCAAGTTTAAATTTAAAAAATATTAATATAAAATATTAAACTATCAAAATTTTATTATATGAAATACAATTAAATCACCAATTATAATAGCTATTTTAAAAGGTAATAAAGAAAATATATTTATTAAAAATAATAATGATATTTTGAAAGGAGAAGAAAAAACGGGAAAGAAAAATAAAAAGAATAAGAAGGATTTTGATTTATATGATTTGGTCGATTTTGAAAACGACAAATTTTATGAAGATTGTATAGGGTATATAAGTCAGGGCATTAATAATAAAATAACTTCAATAGAAGTTAATAATAAATTATTAATTGGAAAAATGTATTCAACAGATAAAAAAAACATAGATTTTAGTGAAATGGTAGATTTTTTTATAAAGACAAATGAAATTTTATGTAAAAATAATAAGTTGCTGGTATATATAAGTGAAGAAGGATATTGGAAGATTATTGATGAGGGAAGTGAAATATTAGAATTAAATAAATATATAGAATTAGAAACAAGAAAAAGGATACCAGAAAAAGTTATGCAAGAAGTAATAAAAAAATTAAAAAATGAACCCTCGATAAATAAAAGAGATGATGAATTTAATAATAATGAAAATTTAGTTAATTGTAAAAATGGAGTTTTAAATATATCAATGGAAACTTTAACTGAACATGATGCTAAGTATTTATTCACTTATTGTATTAATGCTAACTATTTGGAAGAGATTAATGATTATGAATTAAATAAGCTTTATTATAAAAATTTCTATAATTATTGCAAGAGTACATTTGGTGAAGATTATAAAAAAGTTAAGTTTTTATTAGAAATAATAGGATACTTGATAAGTGATATAAATAGGTGTAAAAAAGCATTTATTTTTGTTGGAAAACCACATTCGGGAAAAAGTTTACTTACAAGAATTATTATTAAATTAATTGGTGAAAAAAATGTAAGTAATATACCATTTAATAAATTAGGAGATAGGTTTTCGAAAGCAGAGTTTAGCACACATAAGATTAATATTAATGCTGAAATGAATACTATGCCAATAAAAAACATAGAAACATTTAAAGCCATAGTCGGTAATGATTATATATCAGCTGAGTATAAAGGAAAACCATTATTTAATTTTAAAAGTAAAATAAAGTTACTTTTTTGTGGAAATAGTATGCCAGAGATAAAAGATATAGAATGTACAGAGGCTTTTGTTGATAGGTTGTTATTTTTAGTTTTTCCCAAAAGTGTTAATAGAGAAAAAATGGATTACAAATTAGAAGAAAAATTAATTAAAGAGTTAGACTATATATTTACATTAGCTATGGAGAATTTAAAAAAATTAATGGAAAGAAATTATGATTTTACATTACCAGATGATTCAAAGAAGTTTGAGATAGATTATAGAAATAATCAAAATCATATAAATGATTTTATAAATGATTGCTGTGAACTTGGAGAATCTAAAAGGATTCATACAACAAATTTATATTCTGTTTATATAAAATTTTGTAAAAATAATTGTATATCTCCATATAAACAAAGGTGTTTTGGTGAATATATAAATAATATAGATGGAGTTGAAAGAGGAAAATTTAGATTAAATGGTAAAAATTTAAGAGGATTTATTGGAATAGCAATAAAAAATCAAGGTATTTTATAAAAAAAACTAAAGTGGAACACAATAAAATATATTTAAATGTGTATATAACTGGCTTTATGTGAATTTTATATGTTCCACTTTAATTAGGGGGGAGTATGTCTAGAAATAAAAAGAAAATTAATTTTAAGGTGTGGATATTAAAATGGATAGAGAATCAGAAAAAATTAGGCAAAATAAAAAAGTCTACATTAGCAATATATGAAGGATATATTAACAATCATATATTACCTTATTTAGGAAAGTATTATTTAAATAAAATAACTCCTAAAATAATTAATAGCTTTTGTGATTATGAAATAAGGGTTAAAAAGGTTAATTTAAATACATTAAAAAATATAAAATCAGTTATTCATAAAGCTTTAAATGAAGCAGTAGTATTGGAAATAATCAAAAATAACCCAACTGATTATGTAACTTTACCTAAATATGAAACTCCAGAAGTACAAGTATTGTCAAGTGATGAAGAAGAAAAATTATGCTCAATGTTGAATGAAGAAAATATGAATATTGGTATAGGGATACTTATAGCATTAAATACAGGATTGAGATTAGGAGAAATTTTAGCTTTAAGATGGTACAATATAGATTTTGAAAATGGTACTATGGAAGTTAAATATTCATTAAGCAGACAAAAAAGTTATGATGAAAAAAGTAAAAAGAAAACAAAATTAGTATTGGATAAACCAAAAACAAAAAGTTCTCAAAGAATAGTACCTTTGAATAATACTATTTTGAATATACTTAAAAATCATAAAGAGAGGAAAAAAATCATATCAAATGGAAAAGATATTGATGATGATTTTGTTGTATCTAAAATTTTTGGAAAAGCAACAGAACCAAAAACATTTTATTTATTTTTCAAAAGAATTTTAAAGAAAGCAGGAATAAGAAATATAAAATTTCATTGTCTTAGACATACATTTACAGCAAAGGCATTAAAGACTAAAACTTCAGATAAAGTTATTAGTGAAATTTTAGGTCATAGTAACATTGTGACAACTTTAAATGTATATGGTCATATATCTAATGAAATGAAAGAAGAGTTAATGAAAAATATTTAAATTTAATGCAAAATTAAAAAGATTGGTTATATATTATAAATTTGATGAAATATTAAATATTGAATAAGATAAGAGGTGGATAAATATGGAGATTAAATCTAATAATCGTATAAAAAAAACAATGTCAGTAAGAGAATTTGCAAATGAATATGGTATAGGAGTAAATAAAAGTTATGAATTAGTTCATATTAATACTTTTCCTAAAATAGTTGTAGGAAAGAAAATAATAATTGTTAAATCAATGGTTGATGATTGGTTAGAAAAAAATATAGGAAAGTATTTCTAGTATTTAAATTGCCAGTTAGTGAAATGCTAACTGGCATAAATTTTAGGAGGAATTTTATTATGGCAAGGAAATCAAATGGAGAAGGCTCAATAAATAAATATAAAAATGGGTGGAGAGCTACTTTAAGTCTTGGATATAATTCAAATGGAAAAAGGATAAGAAAACAATTTTATGGAAAAACTAAAAAAGAAGTAATGAATAAGATGGTTGACTATAAAAGTGATTTTAATAAAGGATTGATAGTTCAAGATGAAAAAATTACAGTACAAGAATGGATAAAAACATGGTTATTTGAGTTAAAAATAAATGAATTAAAACCTTCTACAATAGAAAGATATTCTGGTGTGTATAATAATTATATAAAGAATACTGGAATTGGAAGATGTAAATTAAAAGATTTAAAAGCAACTAATATAAAACTTTATTATAATAGGTTAATTGAAGAAGGAAAAACTGTAAATATAGTTAAAACAGTAAATAAAGTATTAAAAGCATCATTAAATGAAGCAAAGAAAAATGGATATATATATGTAAATGTATGTGAAAATATAACTTTGCCTAAAGAAAAGCTTAAGGAAAAGAAAGAAATAACAGTATTTACATTAGAAGAAGAAAATAAATTATTGTCATCAATAAAAAATCATAAATATAAAATGGTATTTATATTGGCAATTGGAACAGGATTAAGAATGGGTGAATTAATTGCACTAAAGTGGAGTGATATAAATTTTAAAAATAAGACATTGGATGTTAATAGAGCTATGAGTAGAGCATATGTTTTTGAAAACGGAAAAAAGGTTTTTAAAATTGAAGAGAATACACCTAAAACTAATTCAAGTATAAGAACAGTACCAATTCCATCAAATGTATTAAAGGAGTTAAAGGAGCATAAGAAAAAGCAGGATTTGTTTAAAAATATATATAAAGATGTATACGAGGATAAAGATTATGTATTTGCTAATTCATTAGGAGAGTTCATTAAGCCAGATACAATAAGCAGGTCATATGCAAGGTTACTAAAGGAAGCAGGAATACCACATAAAAAATTTCATTCATTAAGGCATACTTATGCAACTAGGTTATCTGAAAAAGGTGTTTCTTTAAAGACTATTCAAAAACTTTTAGGACATGCCTCAATAAGAATGACAGCAGATATTTATACTCATGTAATGTATGAAGAAAAGGTATTAGCTGTAGAAAAAATAAATGACATTTTTGAAAAAAATAATATAGGGTTTTAGATATTTTAATGATAATGAACAAAATAACACCATATAGCTTTAGAAGTTAGAAAAATAGAGGCTTTCAGCTTAAATAAAAAATGTGTTATAACACCATTTTTGTTCAATTTTTAAGTGATTTGGTGTTAATAACAAATAAATGGTGTTATAAAGGTGTTACTTTATAAAAATTAAGGGAAATTTTCTAAAAAAGAAATCTCCCTAAAATGGCTATATTACTTGGAAAACAAAGAATTTCAAGTAATAGCTTTCATCAGAATTCCAAAGAATTGGATGGTCTGCAGATTGTGTTCTAAATTCTACTTGTCTTAATGTTTTGTGTGCATCATGTGCAGCTTCGTTTATTGTTGCTTTTAATAATTCTTCTGACATGTAGTGTGAGCATGAGCAAGTTATGAAATATCCTCCTTGCTTAACCATTTTTAAGCCTCTAAGATTAATTTCTTTGTATCCTCTTTTTGCTCCATTTATAGTATTTCTTGATTTAGTGAATGCTGGAGGGTCTAGGATAACCACATCAAATTGTTTTCCTTCTTTTGACCAAGCTGGAAGAACATCAAAAGCATTATGACATTCAAATTTTACAGTATCTTGAAGGTTATTTAATCTAGCATTTCTTGTAGCACATTCTATGGCGTGTTCAGAAACATCAATTCCAAGGACAGATTTAGCACCAGCAATACCAGCATTTAAGGCAAAGGAGCCTGTATGAGTAAAGCAGTCTAAAACATCTTTTCCTTTACATATTCTATGAATAGCAGCTCTATTTTCTTTTTGGTCAAGGAAAAATCCTGTTTTTTGACCATTTTCTAAGTCAACTATGTATTTAACTCCATTTTCAGTTATTAATATGTTTGTATCAAATTCTTCTGTTAAAAATCCTTTTCTTTGTTCTAATCCTTCAATTTCTCTAGTTTTTATATCGCTTCTTTCATATATGCCTTTAGCATTAAAGTCTTCTTTAAGAATTTCAACAATTATATCTCTATATTTATCCATACCTAAAGTTGAAATTTGAATTACATAATAATCTTCATATTTATCTATTGTTAATCCTGGAAGAAGGTCAGCTTCTCCAAAAATAAGTCTGCAAGAAGATGTATCTATTACTGTTTTTCTATACTCCCATGCAGCTTTAAATCTTTTTCTAAAGAATTCTTTATCAATTTCTTCCTCTTGATTTCTTGTCATTATTCTTATTGTTATCTTACTTCTATCATTTATATATCCTTTTCCAATAAAATAATTTTTGTGATTATATACTTCAACTATATCTCCATTTTCATAATCTCCATCATATTCATTTATTTCATCTATATAAATCCATGGACGACCATTTTCAACTTTTTTGTTTTTGCCTTGATGCAAATAAAATTTACTCATAATGATTTTCTGCTACTTAAAATGTAATCAAATATAAACATTTTAAGAATTTTACTGTTTCAATGTATCTGTTTTGGCAATGAATAACTTCAAAGCTACTTACATTTGGTATGATACTCCACAGTCGTAAATTCCCCAAATAGCCTTGGGTACATACTTACAA